>JBDGXT010000251.1:0-3094 GCA_039584455.1 Gemmatimonadota bacterium | reverse complement strand
GGCGATCCTTCGTCACCAGCTGCAGCTTCGCCATCACCTGCATGTTCGTCGCTTCCTGCTTCTCGGCACGATGCGCCTCGCCCGCGTTGAAGTTGGCACCCGTGAGCGCCACCACGAACGTGCTCTGGGGATTCACCCAGTAGAGCGTGCCCGAGGTGCACTTCGGATCGCCGACCACCACGGCGTCCTTGAACGCCAGGTTCATGAAGGACAGGTTCCCCATCTGGGGCGAGGTGTACCGCTCCTGCGGCACGATCTGGCCTTCGTAGAACTCGAGCACCGAGTACGTGGTGAGGCCGATCCGAGGCTTGAGGGCACCCTCGGAGGCGTTGTTGTAAGACGTCCTCATGTCGGACACGCCCTGCGACGCGAAGCTCCCAGAGGCGAAGCTCACCGAGCCGGCTGCCGTGCCCCGAGCTGACACGCCGCGACTGTTCCAGTTCGCGTAGGTGTCGCCGTCGAGGCCCTGCACGGCCGCGCCACCCGCTGTGGCGATCTGCTCGAGCCCTGTGGGGCCGAGCGTGCTCTGGTCGTAGAGGGAGGTGGCCACCAGATCCACGAGGGACAGGACGGCGTTCTCCATCTCGGCCTGGATGATGGGCACGATGCGGTTGCCGCCCTGATTCTCCAGGCGCTCGCGCTCGGAGATCGTCACGGTGGCCGAGGCATCCGTCCAGTTGGCGCGCGAGTGCCGCACGGTGTCCGACGGCGTGGTGTCCGTCTGTCCCCACGGCCCGGCGAGGAACTGCGCCGTCGCGTTCTGGCCGAGGTTGTGCTGGATGCGTACCGACTCGCCGCCATCCTGCATCCGGATGCCTGCGCCGTTGAGCGGCCCGGTGCCGAAGGCGGCATCGAACGTGCGGCCCAGGAAGAGGGCTGCGATGGGCGAATGCTCGAAGGCGTTCTGCGCGAGGCCCGGCAGTCGGGCTTCGGCGGTGTGCTCCAGACGTCGTCCGAAATTACGTGACTCGGTCAGGGTTGCGACGGACATCAGATACCCCCTTCACGCCGAACCTTCTCGGCGCTCCCCTCCCAAGCGGAGAGGAAGTCATCACCCATGTCTACTTCTTCCGTACCCGGAGCAGTTGTCCGGTAGGAATCGGTGGACAGACGAGAGCGGTTCGTCCGCTCCCTCTCGAACTTCCGCCTGTAGACTTCTTCGAGCATTCCGGGGGGCATCTGGTTGATGGCGAGGGCGCGTACCGCTTCGTACTGGGGGTTCTGCAGGAACGAGCGTCCCTGCTCGCTGTCCGCATAGCCCTTGAACGTGCGGCCCATGCCGTCATTGATCGTCTTCTTCTCGGCGTCGGTCAGGTCGGGGAACTCCTGATCGAAGAAGCGTTGGCTGTGCGCAGCCACCTTATCCACGCCCACGCTGCGCGTGACGTTGGATACCTGGCCCTCGAGCGCCTGGATCTTGGCCTCGAGCTGCTGCACGTAGGGATCAACCTGCGGCTCGCCCCAGGGATCCGACTCGGCCGCCGGCTGGGGCTGCGCGGGTTGCTGCGGAGCCGGCTGGTTCTGCCGCTCCTGCAGCATGTTCGCGTACTGCGCGTAGTGCTGGTACAGCGACTCGCCGCCGAGCTGCTCTACGAGCGGCATGAGCGGGCTCACCTGCTCGCGTAGCGCGCGAAGCTCCGTGAGCTCCTTCTGGACGGGCTCGGGTACGTCCGATTCTGACGTAGGCGCCGGCTGCTCGGGGAGGTAGGGGGCTTCCGTCGTCGTCTCGGGCTGACGAAGCGTAACGGGTTGATCCGAGCCGGGGACGGTGGGTACTGCGCCATTGCTCATCAAGCATCTCCCCCGAACCGAGCTCTGCCCTCGTAGCCTGCGGGAGTGAGCTTGGCGGGCAGGTGGTTGCTCTGCGACATGGGGCCGCCACGGACGGGCTCGGCATGTTCCATGCCCTTGGCACGCATCTTGCGCACTAGCTCTCTGTCCGACGTAAAGGACTCATCGAGTACAGGGCTGTACCTCTCGCAACCAAGGACATCCGTGGCAGGCGGCTTCCCATGGTAATAACAGGCCACATATGGTGTACCACACTCAGGACATACACCATATGTGGTGTTTGTGCCGCTGGCAAGGCTCGTGTCCACGATCACCCCGTGAACCTCATGGTCGTTCTCGCAGATGAGGTCGTGGGTGACTCTCATTGCGGCCTCTGGAGCAGGCCAGGCGGTACGGCGGGCTGAGCCTGCTGCTGGGGCTGGGCTGCACCATTTCCTCTTTGATTCCCAGCCTGTGCGGCAGGGGCAACGCCCTGATTCGCCGCGATCCCGTCAGCGGCCTGCTGTTGCTGCGGCGACGTGAACACCTTCTCGGGGTCGAGATCCTGTGCGATCACGAACTCCAGCAGGAGCTGGGGCAGATTCAACACGCCACCGCCGAACTTCCCTGCCACCTCGAGATTCGCCACGGCACGCGCCTGCTCTTCCTGCGGGTTCCTCGGCGCCATCGACCCAGGCCGCACCTCGTAGAGGAAGCTCCCCCGGATCTCCTGCGGCTGGATGGGCTGCAGCGGGTTGACCGGCCCCTTGCCGAGCTCACGCAGAAGCTCTACCGCATCACGTTGGCCGAGTACGGGCAGCGCAAACTGGCGCGTGAGCACACCCGGCGACTGCAGCGCAGAGCCGAACGTCGCGAGCGCATCGCCGACGAAGTCTTCCCACGTACCACCCAAGAGCCCCGACTGCAGCGCAGCGCCTCGGGCGACGGCCGCTGCCTCCGTACCGCTCTCGACGTTGATGCGTTGGCCTCGATCCAGCAACGACTGGCCGAAGGTCTGCCGGATGTCCTCTTCTATCTTCGCGTCGTACTGGAGCCAGCCCTGATTGAAGCCAGCCGTATTCACCGCCTGGAGCGCTTCGCCGGGAGGCCCCTTCGTGCGCAGGATCTCGGAGATATCTACCTCGCCACCGAGTAGCTTCTCCATGTCGTCATCGTTGATGCCTTGCTCGTCCACAAAGACGAGGCGCCGATCGCGCTTGATGCCCTCTGCCATCAGCGTGCGCACCTTGTTCCGCTCGATGAGCTGCGGCTCCACCATCGAGATGGGCGCCACCGGGAACGGGTTGTCCATCTGCTCGTAGAA
>JBDGXT010000250.1:0-3101 GCA_039584455.1 Gemmatimonadota bacterium | reverse complement strand
AGCGTGGGAATCCTCAGCATGGGAATCGCTCACACACCTCTACGGATACCGACCCTCTTCCGTTTCAGAACCCGACATCCACCGCCGCGGCCCTCCGTAAGGACTTAGGCCCCGTCAGCCGGGTGGCTGGCGGGGCCTTGGACGTAGCATCGGGCATACGCAGCCCTTCCCATGCATAACGAGACGACACCGAGGGCAAGCCCACTGGCGACGACTTAGCGCGCGCGTAGCTTTTCATTTCATGCAGGACGTGGACGTAGGTCATCGCATCGGACCGTACAAGCTCCTCCAGGTACTCGGCACCGGCGGGATGGGCGTCGTTTACGAGGCTGAGCAATCGGAGCCCGTGACGCGTCGGGTCGCGATCAAGATTCTCAAGCTCGGCATGGACACTCGGGAAGTGCTCGCGCGCTTCGAGGCCGAGCGCCAAGCGCTGGCGGTGATGGACCATCCAGGCATCGCCAAGGTGCTCGATGGAGGTGCCACCGAGGGTGGTCGCCCGTACTTCGTGATGGAGCTTGTGCACGGGGTGCCCCTCAGCGAGTACTGCGATTTCCACCGCCTCACGCTCGACGAGCGGGTTCGACTGTTCGTCAAGTTGTGCCAGGCGGTGCAGCACGCGCACCACAAGGGTGTGGTTCACCGCGACCTCAAGCCCTCCAACGTCCTCGTAATTGAGCAGGACGGCGTGCCGCTGCCCAAGATCATCGACTTCGGCGTAGCCAAGGCTGTCGGACAGCGTCTCACGGAGCAGACACTCGTCACGCAACTTGGGCAGGCAATCGGCACTCCGGCGTACATGAGCCCGGAGCAGGCCGAGGCCAGCGGGCTGGACGTGGACTCCCGCACCGACATCTACAGCCTGGGGGTAATGCTGTACGAGCTGCTGGTGGGCGATCTCCCGCTGGACCCCAGGGAAGTAGGTCAGCAGGCGTATCTGGCGCGGCTCGTGATGCGCGAGACAAATCCTCCCACGCCAAGTGCGCGCTTCAGCGGTCTGGGGGACCGGCAAGCGACGACTGCGGCCTTTCGCCGCACCCGATCTGCCGAGCTGCGGCGGGAGTTGGAGGGTGACCTCGATTGGATCGTCATGCGTGCCATGGATCCGGACCGCAATCGACGATACGAGACTGCCAACGGGTTCGCCCTCGACCTCGAACGCCATCTCAGTGACGAGCCGGTCCTAGCACGCCCGCCGAACGTGATGTACCGGTTCCGCAAGTTTGTGCGCCGCAACCGAGCCGGAGTGGTCGCCGCTACGGGATTGGCCGCGGCGATTTTCGGAGGCCTGATAGGCACGAGCGCGGCACTGATTCGAGCGGTTCGTGCCGAGGCCGCAGTAGCACGAGAAGCCACAGTAGCAGAGCAGGTGTCCGACTTTCTAGTAGGGCTCTTTGAGGTGTCGGACCCGGGTGAGGCGCTCGGCAATAGCATCACCGCCCGCGAACTGCTCGATTCTGGTGCGGTGAGGATCACGGACGAGCTTGCCGACCAGCCACTGGTGCAGACGCGCCTGCTGCTCACGATGGGTGACGCCTACCGCAGCCTTGGGCTCTACAACCAGGCTAAGGCCGTGCTTGAGAAAGCCCTTGCCCTACGTCAGACACAATTCGGTGCGGACCATCCCGAGGTTGCCGAGGTTCTGTACCAGCTTGGCCAGATTCTGCGGGTCCAAGGCGATTACGCTGAAGCCGAGCGGCTCTATCACCGTGCGCTCACCATCCAGGGGGACCAGCTAGGTCCCAATGATCCAGCGGTGGCTGCCACCCTAAGCGGCTTGGGGAGCAGTTATACCTCGCAGGGTAGGTTCGACCAGGCGGAGCCACTCCTGGAGCGTTCCCTGAGAATCCGAGAACAGGTGCTGGACCCGAACGATACCGACATCGCCAGTAGTCTCGGTGCACTTGCATCTCTCCGTTACCACAAGGGGAGCTACGAGGAGGCGGACTCCCTTTTCGGGCGTGCCCTCGCGATTCGAGAGCATGCGTATGGATCCGATCACCCTAGCGTGGCACAGACGCTCAGCGACCTCGGGGGAGTTCGCTGGTCACAGGGCCAACTCGATGAAGCCGACCAATTGTTCCGACGGTCGCTTGATATCCGTACTCGGATGCTCGGTCCCGACCATCCGCGATTGGCAAGCATTCTCAACAATCTCGGGGTACTCGCTTGGACCCTAGGGGATTACGCAGAGGCGGACAATCTCTACACGCAGGCACTCGGGATCTACGAACACGCACTGGGGTCGGAGCATCCGCGCACGGCGGGGGCGCTGAACAACCTCGCCGAGACGCGTTGGAAGCTCGGCAACTACCAGGAAGCGGAGCAGCTCTTTCGAAGAGCACTGGCCGTTAAAGAAGGAGTATTGGAGCCCCAGCACCCTTCGATTGCGATCACGCTGAATGGGCTAGCGAACGTTCTTCGTGATCAAGGACGCTACGCAGAAGCTGAGACCCTGTACCGACGAGCATTGGGGATCCGCGAGTCGGCACTGGGCCCGAATGACCCTTATGTCGCAGAAACACTTACCGACTACGCCGCCGTGCTGCGTGCCGTGAACCGGCACCGTGAAGCTGACGGCCTCGAAGCGCGCGCCCTGACAATCCGGAGTGCAAAGCAGCAATAGCGCATGGGGAGCACACCGTGCCCACTGGAGTGCCCACCTCCATCGTGCATCGCCAAGCTCTGCCGCCTGGACATATCTTGGACATAATCGCCCGCAGCCAGACGCAAACAGGCGCAACCGGACGCAAAACCGCCTGACCGCAAGCCGTTGTTTGGGAGCTAGATGCAGCTGGACGCAACCAGACGCAAAACGCGGAAGGGAACTTGAAAACCGCCGGGCGCAAGCCCTTGGGGGTGGAGCTGCGGCTGCTGACGCAGCCTCGCTCTGCTTCGCAACGAGTCCCCCGCCCTCCGTAAGGACTTAGGCCCCGTCAGCCGAGTGGCTGGCGGGGCCTTGGGCATATTCTTGGGCATGTTCTCTTGGCGATCACCCCACCGGACGCGGGCCCGCTCCTATCGGTCTTTTGGGTTCGGTCCGTCGTGCACCTCCACCGGGGTGAACGTCCATTCGGAGCTCGTCCCGTCCTCGAACGTGA
>JBDGXT010000249.1:0-4248 GCA_039584455.1 Gemmatimonadota bacterium | reverse complement strand
CTCTTCCTGCAGGTACACCTTCTCGAGACTGAGCTTGCGGCGCTGCTCCTCGCCCTGAACCCGCTCGGAGATGTCCCGGGCCAGGGCCAGCACCCGCTTCGTGCCCCCCTCCTCAAGCAGGCAGGTGCGCACCTCCACGGGGAATCGCGTGCCGTCCTTGCGTCGATGCAGGCCGGCGATCGTCGTGGGGCCGGACCGCTCGATCTCCTCGAGGTTGCGGCGCAACCGCTCCGGCGAGAAACCCTCCCAGACGTCCCACACGCGCATCCTGCTCAACGCACCGCGGTGGTAGCCGGTGGAATCCACGGCATACTGGTTCACGTCCACAATGCGGCCGTTCTGCTCGATGACGTAGATCGCGTCGGCCGCCCGCTCGACCAGGCGGCGGAAGCGCTCTTCGCTCTCGCGCAGCTTCGCCTCCGCCTCCTTGCGTTGCGTCACGTCACGCACCCAGGCGATGACGCGCCGCTCGCCCTCCATGTCCACCGCCGAAGCGGAGATCTCGGCCGCCAGCGTGGTGCGGTCTTTGGTGACGCAGGTGAGCCCATCGGTCCAGCCCATGCCGTCGTGCAGCACGCGGCGGGTGAACTCCTGGAGCTGGCCCACCTCGTCCGGATGGATGGCGGAGATCGGCAACGTCAAGAGCTCCTCGCGTGTGTAGCCGAGCAGCTCGCAGGCCCGCGGATTGACCTCCAGGATCGCGCCACCCATGGGCTCGATGACGAACAGAGCGTCATGCGAGTGCTCGGCACCTGGCGCGCTTCGCGCGACGCCTCGAACTGCACCTCGAGGACCTCGAGCTCCGAGAGGAGCTGCTCTCGGCTCTTGCGTCCGACCTTGGCCGGCTCGTCCGCGCGGACGATGAATTCGCCGGTGTCGCCTGGGCTCATGGCTGGCTCACTCCCCCCTCGGTCACAATCTGACACGTCTGACGATATTTGGTAAGTTCATTGCCGTTCTACCAGGCTACGCTAGCCCGCGGGCGCACGGCGTAAGTCGTTACCCCATAGCATCTTTCGTCCATTGGCACTAGCTGGGAACCCGACCAGTCCCGTCCACGTTCTCGTATCCAACCACGACGTGTTGGGCGGCCTCGCGGCCCTGTGAGGTTCTCGCTGGAGGGGTGAGCGAGCATCCACTGCTCGGCCTGACGCGTCGCGGCTTCCCCCCCAACCGAAAGAGGCGGCCTCCAGTGGAGGCCGCCTCTCGCGTTTCGATGGGCTCGGCGTATCCTGCCGGCTAGCCCTCCTGAGCTCTGGCCTGCGCTGCCTTCTCCGCCTCCTGAGTCGACTTCACCGTGATGGTCTCCAGTCCGTGGGCGTCGGGACCGGTCTCCTGCTTGCGCAGCATCACCGCAAAGAGGAAGCCGAGAATCCCCAAGGCCGAGAAGATCCACATGCCGGCCGTGTAGCCGCCCGGGTTGGCGGCGCTCGCCTCGAAGGCGTCGTTCGTCCTGCCGATGAGCCAGTTCATCCCCGCGACGCCGACCTGCTGCACCAATGTCATCACGGCGTACCCGGTCCCGAGCCGCTTCTCGGGCACGATGTACGCCACGGCCGGCCACATCACCGCGGGAATGAGGGAGAACGCGAGGCCCATCATCACGACCGGCACGCCCAGCGGCACCAACTGGTACGCCATCATCAGGTAGACCGGCATGAGCAGGAACGAACCCGCGGCCATGAACAGGGCGCGCTTGCCGAACCGGTCCACCAGCAGACCGAACAGCGGCGTCGCAATCATGGCGGAGAGCGGCAGGATGCTGTTCAAGCCACCGGCGCCCTCGCGCGTGAGACCGTGGCCCTCGATGAAGAACTTGATGGCGAAGCTGCGGAACGGGAAAATCGCCGAGTAGAAGGTCACGCAGAGCAGTACCACCAGCCAGAACGACCGGTCGAAGCGGAACAGGTCCTTCACGACGAGCCGGTCGATCTCGCCCCGCTCGCCCAACGAGTAGCGCCGCCGGGCCCCCGTCTCCATCACGCCGTAGCCGATGGCCGGAATCACGCACAGCAGGCTCAGCACCGCCGCCACGATCAGCGGCCCCTGCCAGCCGGTGTAGGCGAAGCCGGCCCAGCTGGGCGAGTTGTCGGCCGCGACCTGCCCCAGCCGTGCGAAGGTGAGGTTCAGCCCGAAGGCGAAACTCAGCTCCTTTCCCTTGAACCACTTGGCGAGCGCGGTCGTGACCGCCACGATCAGCGGCTCGGAGCCGATGCCGAGCAGGAAGCGCGCCGCCAGCATGACCGACAGCTCGCCCGAGAGCGCGTTGAGGATCGCCGCGACGGTGCACAGGGCGCCGAAGAAGATGATGGAGATGACCGTTCCGAAGCGGTCGATCACGACGCCGCCGATGAGCAGCACGATCACGGCGGCGATACTGTACACCGAGTAGAGCTGGCCGATGTTCTCGTCGCTGAATCCCAGGTCGGCCTTGAGGATATCGGCGATGGGCGCAACGGAGTCGTAGACGTAGTAATTCCCGAACATCGCGAGGCTGACGACCACCAACACCGCCCAGCGGTAGAGCGCTGGCGGTGGGGGACGCAACACGCCTGCGGCGGCTCCGGGCTCGGTCATGCCTGCGATCCTTTCGGCATCGACACCGTGTTCAGACGGACGAGCAGTGGTGGGAGGTGATGCGGGCCCAAGTATGGGCCGGCGGCCACGCGAGCGCCACCCGCGGGGCGGCTACCTCAGACCGTGACGGGGAGACCCTGCTCTCGCGCGTACCGCATCAGGTGGCGCACCCCGCCCTTGAACGAATAGGCCTCGTAGCCCTCCCGCTGCATGACCTCAGCTACGTAGGCGGTCTGCACGCCGAAGCTGCAGTAGAGCACGTAGGTCCTGGTCTTGTCGAGGCTCTTGAAGTGCCCCGCCAAGTCGGCGATGTCGCGCTGCTCGGCGCCGGGATAGTGCCAGTGCTGGAAGTGGTGGGGCTCGCGACAGTCAAAGACCACGGCACCGTCGACGATCTCCGCAGCAAACAGATAGGGCTGAACCAGATCTACATCCTGGAGCGCCCGCAGCTCCAGCGTCTTCCGCCCGGCGACCGCGTGCTGCAGCAACGAGAGGTCGACGTGCGACTCCTCGTCGCGCGCCGCGGCTGGCTTGGCGTGCGTCACCGGCCGGTCGGGCACAATCGCGCAGTACTCCCGCACGTGCGCGCTCAGCACGGCCGTGCCAATCCGCTCGGCCAGCGCGATGATCTCGAGCTTATCGAGCCCGAGCAACGGTCGGAACACGGGCAGCGAGGCCACATCGTCGATAGCACGCAGGTTTCCCAGGGTCTGCGAGGAGACCTGGCCCACCGCCTCACCCGTGATCACCGCCTCGCCTCGGAGGTCCTGCGCGACCGCTTCACCGGCACGATACATGAGTCGCTTGAGCACGACCTGCCAGTACTTCGGCTGGACCTTCTCCTTGAGGTCGTCCACCACGGGCACGAACTCCACCACGTGGATGCGCGGCTGATCCCCGAAGCTCCACTCGTCAGCCAGGATCTTGGCCACCGACACCACGGCGCGCTCGTACGCCTCCCCACCGAGGTTGCAGAACACGTAGTCGAGGGAGATGCCGCGCTTGAGCATGAGCCACGCGGCCACCGCCGAGTCGAACCCGCCGGAAATGAGACACACGGCCTTGCCCTCGACGCCGTCCACCGACGCGGCATGGCGATCCAGGGCGGCGCCGAGCCGCACCTTGATGTCTTGCGCGGTGAAGGGATGTGTGCCGACGCGTCGCGCGCGCACGGCGAACTTCCGGCCCCGTACCCGATCGGCGTAGAGCGACTCGCCGGTGCGCACGATCTCGTCGAGGTCGGCGGGGAGTCGCGCCTCCACCTCCGACACGCTGCTCACGCCGAACACCGCAGCCAGGCGCTTCAGCGCCGAGCGCTCGGACGCCTCCACCAGAATGCGGCTCCAGCGCGCGTCGATCCGGCCATCAATGTCGGCGGCAGCGAGCGCGTCGCGCATGTTGCGCACGAGGCGCTGCTGAAAGCGCCGGCGGGTGCGGCGCGCCTTCGTGGCGACTTCAGGTGCCACGCGAACCAGGAAGAGCGCGTAGTCGGGCGTCGCCTTCGACGTCATGCCTCGAAGGTACGCTGCGTCTGAGAGGTTTCCAAGTGAGGGGAGAAGAGCTTATGGGTCCGTGAAGATCGCGCTGATCTGCCGCGCTCGATAGTCGAAGATCGCATCGAGTTGCCGCCGCACCATGACGGCGTGTGCCGCCAGTCCCAGCGGTCCCAGC
>JBDGXT010000248.1:0-3886 GCA_039584455.1 Gemmatimonadota bacterium | reverse complement strand
GTCGGCAATGGTGCGGGCGATCTTGAGCACTCGGTGGTAGGCCCGGGCCGAGAGCTTGAGGCGTGCGATTGCGGTCCTGAGCAGGGCATCGGCCCTGTGGCCGATACGGCACAGTCGCTTGAGGTGCTTGGGGGTCATGTGGGCGTTGGCGAACAGGCCCTCGCTCGCCCCGAAGCGCTCCAGCTGGCGGTGGCGCGCTCGGTTCACCCGCTCCCGCACCGCGGCGCTAGACTCCCTCACCCGCTCCCGCACCGCGGCGCTAGACTCCCCGCTGCGCTCGCACGAGAGCTCTCGGTACGGCACCGCCGGGACCTCGATGTGAAGGTCGATACGGTCGAGCAGCGGCCCGGAGACGCGCGACAGATATCGCTCGACCAGGGACAGGCCACAGGTGCAAGCGCGAGTGGGGTTGCCGAAGTACCCACAGGGACACGGGTTCATCGCGGCAGCGAGCATGAATCTGGCGGGATAGCAGAGCGAGGTCGCGGCGCGCGAGATGGTCACAAAGCCGTCCTCCAGCGGCTGACGCAGCACCTCCAGCACGTTTCTGCGAAACTCGGGGAGCTCGTCGAGGAAGAGTACGCCGCCGTGGGCGAGGCTCACCTCACCGGGACGCGGGTGCGCACCTCCGCCGATCATTCCAGCGTCGCTGATGGTGTGGTGCGGCGCCCGAAACGGCCGCCGCGTCTCGAGCGACCCTCCCGGCGGCAACAGTCCGGCCACGCTGTGGATCTTTGTCGTCTCCAGCGCTTCTTCGAGCGTCGCTTAGCAGGTTGTGCGCGCCTGCGGCGGCGATCTCCAACGCGCGCTTGGCTTGCTCCTGGCCGCGCACCTCGGCGAGATCGGCCGCGTCTGTGGCAGTGCCCCCGAACAGCGATCCCCGGTCCACGGCGGCCCGCGGGAGCGGCTTCCCCTCCCGGAAGTACGCGGCCACCTGCGCGAGCGCCTCGGCCCCCAGTACCTCGATGCCCTCCACCACCCCGGCCTCGGCTACGTTCGCCGCAGGCACGACGACGCCTCTCAGTCCCCGCGCCTTGGCGGCCAGCGCAATGGACAGGACGCCGCGTACCGGGCGCACCCCACCCTCGAGGGAGAGCTCTCCCACGACGACGTAGTCCTCGAGGGCGGGCGGCGCGCTCCGCTTCGCTCCGCGGCCGTTGGGAGTGAGCTGCTCCGTGGCCGCGAGGATCCCCAGCGCGATAGGCAGATCGAACGCCGAGCCTTCCTTGCGTACGTCTGCCGGCGCCAAATTGACGGTGATCCGCTTCAACGGGAATTCAAATTCGGAGTTGGCCACCGCCGCCCCGACCCGCTCTCGTCCCTCCTTCACCGCCCCATGCGGCAGCCCCACGGTCGTGAACGAGGGCAGACCGTTCGCGATATCGGTCTCGACATCGACCAGGTACGCGTCGATACCGAGCACCGCGGCCGAACACACGCGGGCAAGCATGGCAATCCTCGGGGCCAGTGTGCCCAATGGTGGAGCGACCGTTTGGGATTGGCGGGATCGAAGTGATGCGGGAGGGAGTAGGAAACGGCGATAGCCAACCGTCTGTCCCCAGCGGGGCGGGCGGGTCCGTCGCCGTTGGCTGCCGCGGGACCAGCGTGACCCCCCGACTCAGACGAGAAAGCGGGGCAGCTCCGGGCTCAGATGCATCAGCAGGTCGTAGACGGAGACCCCGATCGCCTCGGCTAGGTTGTTGGGCTGGATGGCCGGATCGTCGGGTCCGAGCAGGGTAGCGACGTCGCCCACCTGCGCGATGGGCTCATCGCCGAGCTCCACGATACAGTGGCTCGCGCTCACGGCTCCGATGACCGGGAGGCGGCGCCCGTTGATCAGCACCGTGGCACCTTGGACGGCCTTTCTCGGGTAGCCGTCCGAATGACCCACCGGGAGGGTGGCGATCCAGGTCGGCTTCTGCGCCACGTAGTTCCGGCCGTAGCTCACGCCGTCACCCGACCGGAGCCGGGCCACGCGCACCACGCGCGCCCGCAGCCGCACCGCGCACTTCAGTTCCGCTCGTTCCCGCTCCACAGCCGGTTCGCTGGGATACGCCCCGAATAGAGCGATTCCCGGTCGCACCATGTCCATGTGCGCTTCCGGCAGGTGGAACACCGCGTTGGAAGACGCGGCGTGCAGGCACCCGAGCCGCAGCTCGCGGCGGCCGGCGTCTCTCGCCAGCATCTCGAACCGTTGCAGCTGCTCACGGTCGTAGTCCTGCTCCTCCACGAACGCCATGAAGGTGCCCTGCACGCGGACATCGCGGCGGCTCACCACCTCCTCGATCCACGGGAGAGCACGGTGATAGGGCATGCCCATACGACCCAGGCCGGTGTCGAGATAGAGGTGCGCACTCACGGGTCTCCCGCTCCGCTGCGCGAGCGGCGCCACCCGGATTCCGGCATCGTCCGTATAGAGGCTGAGCTGGACGTCTCTGGCCACCAGTTCGTGGCCGTCACGCTCCGTGCACATTGCCATGAGCAGGATGGGTTTCCGGATCCCTGCATCCCTGAGACGCAGCGCCGCGTCGGCCTTCACGACGGCCAGGCCCGAGACCTCCGGAAGGGACTCGAGAATCGGCCCCGCGGTAGACAGTCCCAGACCGTACGCGTTGTTCTTCACCACAGCCAGGATCGGTCGGCCGCCGCTGAGCCGGGACACCTGCCGGGCATTGTGGCGCAGCAGACTCTGGTCCACCTCGACCCAGGGGTCGAAGCGGGCCTGTGGGACCGGTGCCCGCACTGGAGCCTCCTGCGGCAGGAGTTGACGGGGAGCAAAGCCCAGCGCCGCGGCCGCGCCAACGAAGGAACGACGGGACATTGACATGGCGGTTTCTCCAGCGGGAGTGTGCTCCAACGCGGCCAATCTACTCCCCGGCCCGCCCCCTCGGCCATACGCCAAGGGCCCCACGTCGGCGGGGCCCAGCGGCTTCGCTTCGCTTCGATTGGCCCACCCGTCGGCAGGCGGTAAGGCGTCCTTCCCCGCTACATCCGGTCCACGAACCGCTCGCGCACGACCTTGCCGTCGCGCCAGCGGCGTGCCACGACCTGCGTGCCAGCTCGGTGTCCGGGTCGCGGACGCCGGTTCACGATCCATTCGGAGACCGACGTGTCACGGGCCGTCACGCTGCGTACCGGAAACGCCCCGAGGAACGTCTCCACCCAGCCGAAGAACGCGAGGGCCCGTGCGTAGTCGGAGCCGGCATGACGGCCGCGCAGCCCCCTCCTGGGCTGCATGGCGTCCTCGCTGTAGAACTCCTCGTACGCCTCGAGAAACCGACCCGCGAGGAGCTTGGCGTTCAGCTCCTCCTCGAGCCTGCGCACGTCGAAGCGCGCGGTCCTCAGGAGATGCATCGTCCTACGCCGCCTGGAGTCCGATCTCGGGCTTCACGTAGCCCATCTCGATCGCGTAGTCGACCAGCTTCTTCTGGAGGAACTGCCGTGCCCGGTGGATCCGTGACTTCACGGTTCCCAGCGGCGCCCCGGTCTCCCGAGCGATCACCGCGTACGGCAGCCCGTCCATGTCGCTCATGACGAGCGCTTCCTTGTACTCTAGCGGCAGCTCATCCATGGCCTGCACGATCTCGTCGTCCACCAGTCCATTGAAGAAATCACGCTCCGGGTCGGGAGCGTCACCCCGGTTCAGGATCATGAACGACTCCATGTCCTCCACGCTCATGCGGTCCACCTCGCGCTTGCGTCGGCGGTACTCGTTGATGAACGAGTTGCGGAGGATCGTGGCCAGCCACGCCCGCACGTTCGAGCCGGCATTGAAGCGGTGCCAGTTACTGTGCGCCCGCAGCATCGTCTCCTGCACCAGGTCCTCGGCCATGGCGGGCTCACCGCTCAGGCGCAAGGCAAACCGGTAGAGGAACTCCGAGTGCGG
>JBDGXT010000247.1:0-3341 GCA_039584455.1 Gemmatimonadota bacterium | reverse complement strand
CGTAGTAACCCACGGCGGCGAGCACGATGAACCACAGCATCAGGAGGTGCTTGACCGCACCTGATCGACCTATTGCTCTGGACCTGTCTGTCACGTTGCGACCAGTGTTGTGAACGTCCCACCATAGGACAGACGCACGAGAGATGCAACGGTTTAGGTCCCCCCTCACAGAGCCTTCCCGTAAATCCGATACACCTTCCCCAGCCGCCCATCCGATACACCTTCCCCAGCCGCCCCCCCATGAACTGGATCCCGGCATTGATCTTCTCGTTGTCCTCCAGCGTCCAGCCGAGCTCGCCGAACTTGATGCCCAGCTGCTCGCCCCCGTGGTGGGCGCGGACGTACAGCAGGACGCTCAGCCCGCCCAACGCGCTGCCACGGTACTCTGGCATGATCCCGAGGAGGAGGAGCCGGGCCGACTGGAATTTGTGGCCTCCCAACTTCAGTCTCCAGATCAGCTTGAGCAGTCCCGTGGGGAACAGCCGGCCGTTCAGATCCTTGATGGCCTCGTTGATGTTGGGCAGTGCCACCATGAACCCGGCTGGTTTGCCTTCGACCTCGGCGATGGCCGTGATCTCGGGCTTGATGATCATGCCCATCTCCTTGGCCCCGTGCGTGACCTCGTTGTCGGTCCAAGGCACGTAACCCCAGTTCCTGCTCCAGGCCGCGTTGAACACCTCGCGCACGATGTGGATGTCGCGCTCGAGGTGCTTCGGATCGGCCTGGCGTACGGTGAGACCCGGGTACTGCTCCACCGCGTGCGCGATCTTGCGGGCCTCGGCGGGGATCTCACCCACCTCGTAATACCAGCCGTACAGGTCCTTGGCCTTCTCGTAGCCGGCCGCCTCTATCAGGCGTGGATAGTAGGGCGGGTTCTGGGCGCACATGATCATGGGTGGGCCCTCACGATCCTCGACCACCACGCCCACCTCCTCGTTGGTCGAGAAGCTCTCGGGCCCCAGTACCTGGTCACAGCCTCGCTGCTTCAGCCAGTCTTCCGCCCTCTCAAGCAGGGCGGCTGAGATCGCTTCGTCCTCGATGGACTCGAAGAAGCCGAAGAAGCCTGCCTTGTCCTTGTGGTACTCATTGTGCAGCTGGTTGGTGTGGGCGCTGATCCGTCCCACGGCCTCCCCGTCCCGCTCGGCCAGAAACAGGGCCGCCTCACCGTGCTCGAAGAACGGGTTCTTGCGCGGGTTGAGGGTGTCCAACACGTCCGCCAGGAGCGGGGGTACCCACTGTGCGTCGTTCCTGTGTGCCACCCAGGGCACCTTCGCGAAACTGCTGCGGTCGGCCTTCGAGTCGATCTGCCGTACGTTGACGCTCATCGGGACCTCCCCCCATTCGTCGTCATCGACGCACTCGCTATCGGTCGTCTAGATCCGAGGCACCCGGCAGCGCCCGCTGCTGCACCTGCGCAGCCAGCCGGTCCGCGAGGTCTTCCAGTTGCGGTGTGTACTTCCGGGCCAGCCCGCGGGGAACGCCCGTCGCGGTGAGGGCAGCCCCGGCAATGGCCATGGGGATCGCGAGGATCGCCGTCACGTCCGGTAGGCCGAGGTAGAGCATCGTGCCCAGCGTCGCGAGCGCTCCGCCGGCCGCGCCCCACGCCGGGGCGAACATCGAGAAGCCGCGCAGATCGATGTGCTCCTCGACGTGCACCCGCGTGTCGTCCGGGCCGCGGGTGATCGTCACGCGCACGTCGCGCCCCACGAACCCCGGTTTCGTGCCGTTCCAGTTGAGCGTACCGCCCACCCTGGACACGCTACCCACGAATCCCAGTGCGCGTTGAATCTCGTCCACCAGCATCTCGTAGTCGGCCTCGGCTAGGCGGCCCGGGATGGTGCGGTCGGTGCTGAGTCGACCCTTGCGGAACTCGGTCTTAGAGAGACCACGCGCCCCGGGCTCGGCGGGTACGGCGTCGCGTGCCTGTTCCAGTTCCTCCAGCGCTGCCCGCACCTGCACCGGTGCAATGCCGACCTCGGCAGCCACCTGCTCCAGGCCGCCGACGGACAGGGCTTGTTCCTCGGTGGGGTGCTTGGCATCTAGCGCGGCCGCCCGTTCCACCACATCGCGCACGACGGCGTCACCGAGCTTCCCCCCGTGCTCGGACGACCCGGCGAGCGCGCTCGCGAACTCTCCGGGGCCTCCGTAGCGATCGGCCGGCCGCATGGCCAGTGCCTTGACGAGCGTCTGCTCGAGACGTCCTGGCAACCGGTCGAGGCGCTCCCTGTGGTCGGCAGAAGCGTCGAGAAACCGCCCCATGCGAACGGCTTCTTCGGCGGGCCACATGCCGGGTGTCTCGCCGATCAGCATCTCGTACGTGACGCACGCCAAGCCGAAGACGTCGGTGCGCGGGTCCTGCGCGGTACTGCCGGCGGCCTGTTCCGGGCTCATATAGCCGGGCGTGCCCAGCGGGAAGCCGCTCCGGGTGAGTTGGTCGCGGCTTACGACGCTCACCACCTTGGCGATCCCGAAATCGGCCACGATCGCGTGCCCCTCGGAGAACAGGATGTTCTCGGGCTTCATGTCGCGGTGCACCACGCCGTGCCGGTGCGCGTGGTCCAGCGCTGAGGCAACGTGCTCGGTGATGCGGACCGTGTCGGGGATCGGGATCGCGGCGTCGCCTCGGAGGCGCTGGCGCAGGGAGCCGCCGCTCACGTGCGGCATGACGTAGTACAGGAAGCCGTCGGCTTCGCCGGAGTCGAGCAGGGGGAGGATGTGGGGGTGGTTGAGCTGGGCGGTGATTCGGATCTCGCGCAGGAACCGCTCGGATCCAACGGCAGCCGCCAGGTCCGGCTTGAGCACCTTGACTGCCACCGCCCGCTCGTGCTTGCGGTCCTCTGCCAGGTACACCGTGGCCATGCCACCGCTTCCGAGCTCACGCTCGATGGCGTAGCGGTTCGCGAGTGCGGCCCTGACAGCGTCAACCACCCCAGTGCTCCCCGTAGAGCCTGAGGGAATCTACCTCACACGCGCTCGGTTGGCACCAAGCCGCGCCCCTCAGGCCTGTGACTGCAACTGGTTGACTGGCTGGTACTTGGACTCGCTGCGGTCACCTGGGAGCGCCCCGCTTGACATCTCGACCCCCGCCTGTCTCATCTGCTGAACCCTGATTCGATTCAACCTCTCAACAGTGCGGAGACAGGATGCGATGCAAGACTTACATCGCCGCGATCATGGTGAGTTCAACAACACGTGCGCGGCGTTTTCGTCTTGCGCTATCTTTGTCTTGTGCGGTTATGCGCCCACTCCCACGCTGAGAGTCAACCGTGACCGAATCATCGCAGGACCAGTTGGGGCAGGATCGCTTCGCGCACTCGGCATTGCTCGACGCCATGCCCGAC
>JBDGXT010000246.1:0-9604 GCA_039584455.1 Gemmatimonadota bacterium | reverse complement strand
CTATCTCTCGTCGTGGGATGAGGGTACCTGAGGCGGCATGATTGAAGTGCGGGTGGCACACCTGGGTCTCGACCGGGCCACCAATACGCCGGTCGTGATCCTGCAGGAGAAGGACGGGGAGCGTGTGCTGCCGATCTGGATCGGGCCCGCGGAAGCCAGCGCCATCGCCATGGAGCTGGCCGGCGTGAAGTTCTCCCGGCCGCTCACCCACGATCTGGTGAAGCAGGTCGTTGTCGGTCTGGGGGCCGATCTCGAGCGGGTGCTCATCAGCCGCGTGCAGGACAACACCTACTATGCCGAGCTGCATCTGCAGCGGGACGACCACGTCGTGCAGATCGACGCCCGCCCGTCGGACAGTATTGCCGTGGCACTTCGGCTCAAGGCGCCCATCTTCACCGACGAGGGACTGCTGGAGCTGACGTCCATCGACACCGTGGAGCCCATGTCTGCCGATGCGGAGGGTATGGATCCCGATTCGCTCAAGACGTACCTCGAGAACCTCGATCCGGAAGACTTTGGGAAGTTCACTCCGTAACGGGTTCCTGCTCGGGCTCGCGGCCCTGGGTCTCGCGACAGTCGTCGAGGCTCAGGGCCTTCGTGTGACCGGGCGGGCACTGCACGTCGGGGGGGGGGATTCGGCCGCGCTGCGCGGGGAGTGGGCGGTGCTGCACCGCATAGGGGCCGAGGGCGGAGCCCCCGTGGACTCGCAGCGCACGAACCGGACCGGGCGGTACGTGCTCACCGCTCCCGCCATCGACAGCGTGGCGACCTACCTGGTGAGCGTGCGCTACGCCGGCATCAACTACTTCGGCGAAGCGTTCCGTGCCTCGGGGGCGCCGGTGGACTCCATGCCCGCGATGCTGGTGTACGACACCTCCTCGACCAGCCCCCCGATCGAACTGGTGGAGCGACACGTGATCATACGCTCGGGCGCGGCAGCCGGAGGCCGCCGCGCCATCGAGCTCATCGTGATCGCCAACCGTGGGGAGCGGACTCGGGTCAGCCCCGACTCAAGCCGACCCGCATGGCAGGTGGCGCTGCCGGAGGACGCCGCCAACCTGGAGTTCGGGGCGGGGGAGCTGAGCGATCAAGCGATCGTTCAGCGGGGTGACACGCTCGGGGTGCTGGCGGCGCTACCACCGGGACAACGCCAATTCCTGGTGGGCTACCTGGTGCCGCCGGAGGTGCGTGAGCTGGTGATCCCGATCGATCAGTTCGTGGTGCGCCTGAGCGTGCTCGTGGAGGACACGGACGCCGAGGTCGTTGGGTTGGGTGTGACGTTCCGCGATTGGGAGGAGCTCGAAGGAGTGCGCTTCCGCCGGTTTGCGGCCGACAGCGTCGGCGCCGGCACCCCGGTCTCGGTGCGCTTCGCCTCACCTTCCGGCCCACCGTTCGATCCCCTGTGGATCGTGGTGCCGCTCGTGTCGCTCATGCTGTTGGGTGGTCTGGCGTGGTGGTGGCGCGGGCACCGCGGTCGGCTGCCGGCATCGGCCACCTTGGAGGATCCGGAGCGGCTCGCCGCGGAGATCTCTGCCCTCGATGCGCGGTTCGCCGGTCGTGAGACCGACGATTACCGACGCCGCCGCGCCGAGCTCAAGGCGCGACTCACCGACGCCCTGGCGCGCCGCGGGGGGAGCGGGTAGACTTGGATCGATGCGCGACCGGCACCGTGCCGGTCGCGCGGATGCACAGACTAGCGAGCGTGGGAACAGACTAGCGAGCGTGGGAGGCGGAAGCCGGTGTGAGACCGGCGCGGCCCCGCCACTGTAACGGGCTTGCTGTACGGCTCAAGTGCCACTGGGAAACCGGGAAGGCGAGCCGACCGCCCGAAGCCAGGAGACGCCGCCCGTTCGCGCCACCAAAGGGTCCCTCGCGGGGGGGCAGGTGGGCATGGACAACCGAGGCACACTCGACGCGTCCGCTCACAGCCTTCCGGTCCGGAAGGGGTGAGCGTTCTTGCTACGGCACGCTAGCGCCGCGCTACTCGTCGTAGCGCTCGTCGGTGCATGCGGATCGGGTGAGCGTCGCTCATCCGGCCCGATCATCGACGACGCCGGCCGTGCCGTGCGCCTCACGGGACCGGCGCAACGCATCGTCTCCCTCTCCCCCTCCACCACCGAGTTGTTGTTCGCGATCGGCGCGGGTGACCAGGTCGTGGGTCGCACGCGGTGGTGTGCCGACCCGCCCGAGGCTCTGGAAGTGGAAAGTGTGGGCGACGGTCTGGATCCCAACGTGGAGCTCATCGTCGCGCGGCGGCCCGACCTGGTCGTGTTCTACCGCTCGGGCATGAACGACGCGGCGCTCGAGCAGCTCGAGCGGCTGGGCATTGCCACGGCCAGCGTGCAGCTGGACGGGTTGGCCGATCTGGCGCGGGCGGCGCTCTTGCTGGGGCGGCTCACCGGCGACAGCGCGCGAGCCGATACGCTGGTGCGGGCCTTCGAGCAGGAGTTAGCAGCTGTCTCGACGCCGCCGGCAGATGACGCCGCCACGGTTCTGATGCTCGCCTGGGACAATCCGCCCATCGTGATCGGGAGTGCCAGCTTCCTGAGCGAGATCGTGAGCCACGCGGGGGCGCGCAATGCGTTTGCCGAGCTGGAGCGGCCCTCGGGCAGTGTGAGCCTGGAGGCCATCGCGGCGCGCGCACCCGACGTGGTGCTTCTCACCGAGGGCGACGCTGAGCCCGCGTTCGCCCGGCGTCCCGAGTGGCAGGTGGTGAAGGGCGTGAGGGAGGGGCGGTTTGTCGCGGTGAGCGGCAGCCAATTCTCGCACCCTTCGTTCCGCGCGGCGCTGGCCATCGCCGAGCTTCGCGCGGCGCTCGAGGGGTGGCGCCGATGAAGCGCTGGCTGGTGTTGGGTGTGGCGGCGACCGGGGTCGTCACGGTCGCCCTAGCGGTTGGGCCGGCGGACCTCACCGTACCCGAGGTGTGGGCGGCGCTCACGGGCCGCGCCGACGCAGCGACGCAAGCGATTGTGCGGGAGCTGCGACTGCCGCGCGTGCTCCTCGCGTTCGTGATCGGCGGCAGCCTCGCGGTGACCGGAGCGACCCTGCAAGCGCTGGTCCGCAATCCCCTCGCCGACCCGTACCTCCTTGGACTGTCGGGCGGTGCCGGACTGGGTGCGGTTTCGGCCATTGCGCTCGGTGTGGGTGGAGCGTGGGCTGTGCCCTTCGCGGCGCTGATCGGCGCGCTGGGCGCGGTCGTGCTGGTGTACCGCATCGCACTCGTGGGCGGCAGCATGCTCGACACGCGTGTGCTGTTGCTGGCCGGCGTCGTGGTGGGAGCGTTTGCCGCTTCCATTATGGGAGCCATCATGGCGCTCTCGCCCGCGCCCGAGGTGCGCAACGCGCTGCTCTGGCTGCTGGGGAGCCTGGACGGTGCCTCGTGGCGTAGCCTCGGTGTCTTCGCGGCGTACGCGCTGCTCCCCCTCATGGTGCTCTACGCCCTGGCCCGCCCGATCGACCTGCTCGCGTTGGGTGAGGAGCCGGCCCGCTTCCTCGGCGCCGACGTCGAGCGCACCAAGCGCGTGCTCTACGTCTCGGCCTCGCTGCTGACGGCGGCGGCGGTCTCGGTGTCCGGCATCATCGGCTTCGTGGGCCTCGTGATCCCGCACGCGATGCGCATCCTGTGGGGCCACTCCCACCGGACCCTGCTGCCCGGTGCGTTTCTGTTGGGGGGCACGCTGCTCGTGGTGGCCGACGCCGTGGCGCGCACGGCCTTTGCGCCGCTCGAGCTGCCGGTGGGAGTCGTGACCGCGCTCATCGGTGTCCCCGTCTTCGTCTGGCTGGTGCGGCGATGGGCGAGCTGATCTTCGAGACGCGCGCGGCGTCGTACCGCTATCCGGCGGCGCACGAGGACGCGGTGCGCGCGGTGACGCTCGCGGTACCGCGGGGCGAACTCGTGGCGATTGTGGGACCCAATGGGAGCGGCAAGACCACGCTGCTCAGGTTGCTGCTCGGGGTGCTGCGCCCCAGTGACGGCGCCGTGCTCGCGGGTGGGCGGGCGGCGCACGGGTGGCGCCGCAGGGAGTTGGCACGACTCGTAGGCGTCGTGGCGCAGCGGGAGGAGCCGGTGTTCCCGCTGCGCGTGCATCAGGCGGTGCTCCTGGGTCGCTACGCACATCTGGGACCGTTCCGGGCGGCGCGCGGCGTCGACCTCGAGGCGGTGGAGCGCGCGCTCGAGCGGTGCGACGTGTTGCACCTGCGTGACCGCTGGGTGGCGACGCTTTCTGGCGGCGAGTGGCAGCGGGTGCGCATTGCCCGCGCGCTGGCGCAAGACCCGCCTGCGCCACGAGATGGAAGTCTTCGAGCTGACGGCCGAGCTGGTGCGGCGCGAGGGGCTCGCGGCGGTGCTGGTCACGCACCACGTGAACCTGGCGGCCCGGTTCGGCGATCGCGTGATCGTGATGGAGGACGGTGCGATCGCGGCGCAGGGCACACCGCCCGAGGTGCTGCGGCGCGAGGTCTTGGAGCGCGTGTTCGCGTGGCCGGTAGAGGTCGAGCAGTGGCGTGGGGTGCCGCAGTTCGTGCCACTGAAACGAGAGGAACGCGAGGAGTGAGGGAATGATGACGCAGCGAGTTCTCCTGGTGGTGTTGGCGGCGGGAACCGGCGCCGGCATGGTGCGGACCGCACAGTCGCAGGAGCCGGCGGACACGACCGTGCTCGCACCCGTGGTGGTCACGGCGACCCGGATTCCCACGCGGCGCTCCGCGCTGAGTGCCACCGTGACGGTGCTCCACGGCGAGGATCTGCGGGCCCAGGGGATCCGCACGGTGACCGACGCCCTGCGTGATGTCGCGGGCATGCACGTGGTTCCGGGGGGATCGTACGGCAGCCTCACCTCGGTGTTCGTGCGCGGTGGCGAAGGCGACTACGTGAAGGTCCTCGTGGATGGCGCGCCGCTGAACGAGCCGGGGGGCGCGATCAATCTCGCCGACCTCACGACTGACAACGTGGAGCGCATCGAGATCGTGCGGGGACCCGCCAGCGTGGTGTACGGAACGGATGCCGTTTCGGGCGTGATCCAGGTCTTCACGCGGCGCGGTCGTGGGCCGCTCCGGGCCGAGGCGAGCCTGCGCGGCGGCAGCTACGGCTCGCTCGAGGCGGATCTCGCTGTGGACGGCGGCAACGAGGTTGTGAGCTACTCGCTCGGCGCGAGCCGCAGCACGACCGACGGCATTCACCCCTTCAACGGCAGCTTCGACAACCTCGTCGTGAGCGGGGCGCTGCGCGTCACGCCCGATGCACGCACCGACGTCGACCTGGCGCTGCGGTACGGCGACAGTGAGTACCAGGTACCGACGGACTTCACGGGCGCGCTGGCGGACAGCAATGCGTTCCAGCACCGGGACGTCATCACGGCATCCCTGGATGCGGGGCGCTTCCTCTCCGACAAGGTCGAAGGCCGAGTGCTGCTTGCCGTCACCGAGAACGACGGCGGATTCGACGACCAGCCTGACGGTCCCGGCGACACGCTGGGGTTCTTCGGATCGACCAGCCTCCAATCGGTATCGCGGCGCAGTGCCGACGCCCGGGTAAACTGGTACGCTACGGCTACCGAGGTCGTCACGGTCGGGGCCGAATACGAGCGGGAGCATGGGACCTCGGCCAGCGAGTCGTTCAGTGAGTACGGGATGAGCGCCGACGCCGCCGAGGCCAGGCGCAAGAACCTGGGCCTGTACGGTCAGCTGCAGGCCGCGCCGCTCGGCGGCCTGGCATTCACGCTGGGTGTTCGGCTCGACGAGAACAGTCAGTTCGGCACGTTCTTCACGTACCGCGCGGGCGCCAGCTACAGCTGGCGCTTCGGCACGCGGGTCCGCGCGTCGCTCGGAAAGGCGTTCAAGGAGCCCACGTTCTTCGAGAACTTCGCCGACTCGCCCTTCGCCAAGGGGAACCCCAACCTCGATCCGGAGCGCGCGTTGAGCTGGGAGCTGGGCGTGGAGCAGGAGATCCGGGCCGCGCGCGTCGTGCTGGGCGCTACCTACTTTCACCAAGAGTTCCGCGACCTCATCCAGTACGCTGCCGTGGCCCCGGCGCCCGACGCACCCAACTACTTCAACCTGGCGGCAGCCGACGCCGCGGGGGTGGAGATCCTCGTGCGGACCGAGCCGCTGCGGGGGCTCACCGTGGGGGCGAGCTACACCTACCTGTACACGGAGGTGATCGACGCGCCCGACGAGGGCCCAGGAGCGGGCTTCGTGGAAGGAGAGCGGCTGCTGCGGCGGCCGACACACGCGCTTAGTGCCGATGCGTCGTACAGGGTACGCGACCGCGGGTCCGCCTCGCTGCGGCTCAACTACGTGGGCGAACGCGAAGACCGTAACTTCGCGACCTTTCCGGCCACGCCGGTGATGTTGCCATGGTTCGTGACGCTGGACTTGGCGGCCGAAGCGACAGTGTGGCGCGGTCTCGCGGCGACGCTCAGGGTGGAGAATCTGTTCGATGAGCAGTACCAGGAGGTGTTCGGGTTCGGGCCGGGGCGGTGCGTCGCTCGGCCAGGCACCCACTTCGCTCGCTGCACCGCTGCGCCCGCCTTCCCCCCACCGCCTCCGCACCACTCGGGAACGCCTGTCGGCCGATCCCCTCGAGCGCGGCGCGCTGAGGCTCGCTCCAGTGGGTACCCGGTCTCGCTCCACCCACTGTCCGCCGAGCTTCGCTCCGGCAGCGTCCCGGCCTCGCACTGCCCACGCTTCCCGCTCCGCGCGGTGCGCTCCACGATATCTTTCTCCCATGCCGCCCGTCACCACGCCCGCGCTCATCCTGCACAGCTTCCCCTACGGCGAGACCTCCAAGATCGTGCGTCTGCTGACGCTCGAGCACGGGGTGCAGAGCGCCATCGCGAAGGGCGCGATGCGACCGAGGAGCAAGTTCGGTGCGAAGCTGCAGGTGCTGAGCCAGGGGGTGGCGCAGCTCTATCTCAAGGCGAGCCGCGATCTGCAGACCCTGGCAGAGTTCGAGGTGACCCTGCTCAGGCCGGAGCTGGCACAGGACGTGGCGCGGTTTGCGTCGGGAGCGGCGCTCGCCGAGTTGGTCATGCGGTTCTCGCCCACCGAGCCCCACCCGGAGATCTACCAGCTGACCGTGCGGGAGCTCGACCTGCTTGCCTCCGTGCCGTCCGAGGCCCTCGATGCGGCGGCCCTCGCCGCATTGTGGGGTGCCGTGGCGGCACTGGGCTTCGCGCCGAACGTGCACCACTGTGCGCGCGACGGAGCGCGGTTGCCCGATGGCGCCGTGGCGTTCTCGGTGAGCGATGGCGGGTTCGTGTGTGGCGCGTGCGCGCGCGGCGGCTCGACGACGAAGCTGCCGGCCGCCGACCGCGAGGTGTTGCAGCACCTCCTCGCAGGGTCGGGTGACGCGGTGGGTTCGCTCTCGCCGAAGCATGCGGCGGCCCACCGGCGGCTCCTGGTGCGCTTCGTCGAGCAGCACGTCGCCGAGGGACGGGAACTGCGGGCGCTCACGTTCTGGCAGGGGCTGTCGTGAGTCGCCACGTCGTCATCGGCACGGCGGGTCACGTGGACCACGGCAAGACGGCGTTGGTCAAGACACTCACGGGCACGGACACCGACCGCTGGGAGGAGGAAAAACGCCGTGGCATTACCATCGATCTCGGGTTCGCCATGCTCGATCTGGGCGGAGGGTTCGTCGCCAGCATCGTGGACGTGCCGGGCCACGAGGACTTCGTGCGTAACATGGTCGCTGGGGCCACTGGCATCGATGTGGCCCTTCTCGTGGTGGCCGCGGACGAGGGTGTGATGCCCCAAACCGAGGAGCACCTCGCGATCCTCGAATTCCTGAGGGTGCGATCCGGTGTGGTCGCGATCACGAAGGTGGATCTGTCGGAGCCCGACTGGCTCGAGTTGGTGGAGACCGACGTGACCGAGCGCCTGGTGGCCTCCTCGATCGGATGGGAGTCGCCCGTGCGGTTCTCGGCCGTGAGCGGCACGGGTGCGGCGGAGCTGATCGGCACCCTGAAGACGGCGGCCGCGCGGGCGGTGGCGCGCTCCGCCGACGACTTGTTCCGCATGCCCGTGGACCGCGTGTTCAGTGTGGCGGGGGCCGGCACCGTGGTCACCGGCACCACCTGGAGCGGTTCGGTCGGGGTGGGAGACGAGGTCCGGGTGCTTCCCGGCGATGGCAGGAGCGGCGTGCGCAGCGTTGAAGTGCACGGGGAGGCTCGGGAGCGCGCCGAGCCGGGCCGGCGCACCGCGCTGGCGCTCCGCAGCCTGGAGAAGACGGACCTGGCGCGGGGTGCGGTGGTGGTCGCCGATCCCACCTGGCGGGAGACGTGGGTGGTGGACGCGATCGTCACGCTACTCGACTCGGCGCCCCGGCCTCTCACGCAGCGCTCCCGGATCCGGCTTCACATCGGCACCGCCGAGATCCTCGCCCGGGTCACGCCTGCTGAGGGGGAGATCGCGCCGGGCCAGGTGGGTGGGGTGCGGCTGCGGCTGGAAAAGCCGCTGGTTACGCGGTGGGGCGACCGCGGGGTGGTCCGGTCCTACTCGCCCATGCACACCGTCGGAGGCTGTGTGGTGATCGATCCCTGGCCTCCGCAGCGGCCGCGTCGCCCGATCGATCTTCAGGCGCGCGCGGCAACCGATCCCGTGGCTCGGACCCGCGCCCTGGTGGCGCTCGAGGACCGGCGTGGGGTGGGAGTCGCGGACCTGCCCGTCCGGCTCGGGATTCACCCGGGCGCGGTGGAGTCCGTGGTGGGCAAAGTCGTCGAGCGCGGCGTGCTCAACATCGAGGGCCGGCTGCTGCCGCAGGCGGTGGTGGAGGCGTCTCGCCGGCAGCTCGAGGAAGCGCTGGCTGCGCACCACGAGCAGCACCCGCTCGAGCCCGGGATGCCGCGGGAGCTGCTGCGGGCGGCGCTGGATCTGCCGGAGCTCGCAGGCCATTTGGAGGCAAGCCTCGCCTACGAGGGCTGGATCGCGCTCGAGGGAGGCACGGCGCGTCTGGCGAGCTACGAGCCCAACCTCTCCGCGAAGCAGCGGGAGTGGTCGGCCCGGATTGGCACCGCGCTGTCCGATGCGGGGTATCAGGGACAGAGCCCCCAGGAGCTGTGCGAGCACGTTCCCCACGCCGAGGCGGTCCCCCTGGCGGAGTATCTGGTGAGGCAGGGCACCGCGGCGCGGGTTGGCAGGGAGCGATACTACGACCGGGAGACGTTGGAGCGGCTGCGTCGGGAGATTGTCGACGAAGTTGGTCGGCTTGGGCGGGCGGCCCCGGCGGAACTCCGCGCCAAGACGGGGCTTACGCGCAAGTATCTGATTCCCGTGTTGGAGTGGCTGGACGGGACGGGATTCACGGTGCGGGACGGTGATGCCAGACGGCTGGGACCGGCGGCAGGCGGGGGAAACCCTGCTTGACAACAGTTGCCGTCAGATCATAACTTGGGCTCAGTTGGAGACATACGCACTCACAACGCAAGGGGAAGCTAAAAGAACCCTTTTTGTCAGACAGGAGCTTCGAATGAAGCTGTTGGCCTGGGCGGTTGTAGCGTCGCTCGGGCTCCTGATCGCTGCACCAGCGGTCGTACAAGCGCAGGAAAGCACCGCAGACTCACCGGTGCAGTTGGGCAGGAACTACCCGAATCCGTTCAATCCGGAG
>JBDGXT010000245.1:0-6461 GCA_039584455.1 Gemmatimonadota bacterium | reverse complement strand
CATCTTCACCGAGATGGTGGTGGTCTGGCGCCGCCCGTACATCGACTCGAACAGCGTGATGGGGAGCATCACGAACCCGTCCCACGACTGCCCCAGCACGGTGCCCTTCTTCTCGACAATGCCTTTGACCACGACCTGGGTGCCCCGCACACGGATCTTGCGTCCGATGGCGGCATCGAAGTCGTCGAACAGCCGCTCGGCGATGTCGTACCCCAGCACCGCGACCCGGCGACGCTCTTGCACGTCGATATCGCCCAGTTCCTCTCCCGCTGCCATCTCGTAGTCCTGCACCACCTGGTAGGGCGGGGTGACGCCGAAAATGAGCACATCACCCACGGTCTGGTTGCGCCAGGTCACGTCGGCCAGCGGGGTCGGCCAGCCAGAGAGGAGGGCGACGGCTTCGGCCTCGGGCAGCGCCCGCTGCACGTACTCCAGTTCCTCCGGTCGGATGACCGGTCGTCGCTGCAGCTCGCGCCACTCCTCGTCGTCAAACAGCCCAATGGAGATGGGAATCCGGCGGACCTGGAACGCGTTCCGCCCCACGATGGCGCCGGCCAGGTTCTCGCGCACGTAGGCGTTCATTCCCTGGATGATCGCGACCACCGCGACCAGGAACGCCACCGACACGATGATGCCGAGCAGGGTGAAGAACGAACGCAGCTTGTGAGCGGCGATCTCACGGAAAGCGAGGCGGAGGCCCTCGAAGATCGGCATGGCCGTAAACTAGACCCCGGCCGGGAGGTTGCCCAGCCGCTTGTGTTACGGAGTGTGGAAGCTGGAGGTTCCGCCGGCGCGGGCTACTCGTACCGGAGGGCCTCCACCGGATCCAGCCGCGCCGCCTTGGCCGCCGGGTACATCCCGAACACGACGCCGGTGAGCACCGACATCGCGAGGGCGGCCACCACCGAGAACATGGGGATGGCGGCCGGCATGGAAGTGACCGCCTTGACGATCTCGGTGGCGATGGCGCCCAGCACCATCCCGATGGCCCCGCCTACCAGCGTGAGAGTTGCGGCTTCCACCAGGAACTGCCACAGGATCTCACGTCGCTTGGCGCCCAGCGCCTTGCGCACGCCGATCTCCCGCGTCCGCTCGGTCACCGAGATCATCATGATGGCCACGACGCCGACGCCGCCCACCATGAGTCCCACGCTCGACAGGACGAGCATGACCAGGAAGAACATGCCGGTGACCTGGTTCCAGCTGTCGAGCAGCCGGTCCTGCGTGACGACGGCGAAGTTGTTGTCTTCGGCCGGTCTGAGGCTCCGCATCGAGCGCAGCACGCCGGTCACGTCGTCGATCGCCGTTTGCACGGTCACTTGCTCGCTCGGCAGGACCAGAAAGTTCATCCAGCCGCGCCAGTAGGGGACGTACTTCTGGAACGTCTTGTGCGGCATGAGCGCTTCGGGGCGGTTCGACTCCCCGAAGATGTCGGGCGCCGGGATGTGCACCCCGATCACCTCGTACGGCACCCCGTGCACCCTGATTCGCTTTCCGATCGGATCGAGGTGGCCGAACAGCTCGCTCGCCAGCTTCTCGTTGATGACGACGACCCGCGCACTCGCCTCGCTCTCCAGCCGGGTGAACGACCGGCCGGGCAGCACGTCGCCGCCAGCCACGAACGTCCACTCGGGGCTGCGCCCCCGGATGGGCACGTCCTCCAGCTTGACGCTGCCGACCTCGACCGGACCACTCGAGCCATCTTCCGTCACCACGTGGGCGATGGAGGGCAGATCTCGAATGCGCTGCGCCTCCTCGATGGTGAGCGGCGGCATGCGGCGCCACGGGCTCATCTCATCGGAGCCGTCCGAGACGTTGATCCCTCCCGAGAAATAGCGGAACACGAAGAAGGTGCGCGGCCCGAGCTGGTTGAAGATGTCCTCCACGCCGCGGTTGATGCCGGTGATCATCGATCCGATCACGACGACCACCATGACTCCGATGGCGACCCCCAGGATCGTCAGCGCCGCGCGGACCTTGCTGGCCCGGAGCGATGACAGCGCGATGCCTACGCCCTCAAACAGTTGCGTCATGATTCACTCGTGCCGGATGGCCTCCACGGGGTCGAGGCGCGCAGCCCGGCTGGCGGGATAGAGTCCCGCGCCGATGCCGACGCCGGCGCCGAGCAGGACGGCGACGACGATGGACCACGGTGCCACACGCGCGGGCAGGAAGGTGGTCGCCTGGACTAGCGCAGCCATGCCGAGGCCGAACGCGATCCCCATCGCGGCGCCCACCGTGGCCAGGGTGGCAGACTCCACAAGGAACTGGCGCATGATGTCGCGGCGCCGCGCCCCCAACGACTTGCGAATGCCGATCTCACGCGTACGTTCGGCCACCGCCATCAACATGATGTTCATGATCACGATCCCCCCCACCACGAGGGCAATGCTCACCAGGCCGGGGAGCGCCGTCATCAGGAACTTGTTGATGTTCTCCCAGAAATCGAGCACGGCGTCGGCGGTCTCGATGGAGAAATTGCTTTCCTCGGTCGGGCGCAACCCCCGGCGGCTCCGCATGATCGCCTCGGTCTCGGCGATCGCCGCCTGGAGGTCCTCCTGTGAGGCGGCCTGGACCTTGAGCTCGTCGAGGACCCGCGGCGGGTTCACGTAACGCTTGATGGGCGAGAGCGCCGGCGCCACGGCGAACTTGTCGAGCGACAGCCCGAACACGCTGCCTTGGGGCTCGGCCACGCCGATCACCCGGTAAGGGATCTTGCGGACGCGCACCTCCCGGCCGACCGGGTCGAGGTCCTCGAACAGCCGGCTCGCCAGCTCGCTCCCCAGCACGATCACCGGCTGTCCGGTGCGCACCTCCTGCCCGCTGAATCCACGTCCAGCCTCGAGGTCCATCGTTCTGATGGTGAACCAGTCCTCGGTCGTGCCGATGAGATCGATGTCGCGTGCGACCTTCCCCCGGTACTCCACGGTGCCGCGGCCTCGCTGGAGATGTCTCCCATCTGGACGCCGGGGTAGCGACGCAGCTGGAACGTGTTCACGCCGAGGAGCTTGTTGGCGAAGCTCTCCGTCATGTACTCGTTCATGCCCTCCACCACCGAGACGACGGCGATCAGGAACGTCACCCCGATGAAGATGCCGATGACGGAGAAGCTGCTCTTCATCTTCTGCGTCCAGATGACGCGCAGCGCCAGCCGGACCGCCTCCAGGAACGGCATGAGCTAAGCCGCTTCCCTCACGGTGTCGGAGTGCACGACGCCGTCGAGCAGCGTCACCACCCGGCGCGCGTGCTGCGCGATGTCGGCCTCATGCGTGACCATCACGACCGTCTGCCCCTGCTGACACAGCTCCTCGAACACCGCCATGATCTCGGAGCTGGTGCTGGAGTCGAGGTTTCCGGTCGGCTCGTCGGCCAGCAGGATGCTGGGGTCGTTGACCAGCGCGCGGGCAATCGCGACCCGCTGGCGCTGCCCGCCCGACAGCTCGTTGGGCTTGTGCTGCATGCGGTCGGCGAGTCCCACGCGCTCGAGCGCGCGGCCGGCGTGCTGGCGGCGCTCTTTACCATTCATACCGGCGTAGATCAGCGGCAGCTCGACGTTGTGCAGCGCACTCGCCCGAGGCAGCAGGTTGAAGGTCTGGAACACGAACCCGATCTCCCGGTTGCGCACCCGCGCGAGCTCGTCGTCGGGCATCTGGGAGACTTGCATCCCGTTGAGCCAGTACTCACCGCTGGTGGGCGAGTCGAGGCAACCGATCAGGTTCATCAGGGTGGACTTGCCCGAGCCGGACGGCCCCATGATGGCCACGTATTCGTTGCGGTCGAGGTTCATGTCGACGCCCCGCAGGGCGTAGACCGTCTCGGCCCCCATCTCGTACTCCCGAGTGAGACCGGAGACCCGGATCAGCGGCTCTCCCGACATCAGCGACCTCCCTCACTGCCACCCTCGCTGGTGGCGCGCACGCGCGCGCTGTCCTGCAGGTCGCGAATGGTCTGATACGGCCCGGCCACGATGGTGTCGCCCATCGCGAGCCCCTCGAGCACCTCGAAGTACTCCTCGCCCGCGATGCCGACCTTGACCGGTCGGAATTCGGCGAGGCCGTCCTGCACCACGAACACGCCCTCGACCTCTTCGGTCCCGGCCGTGGTGTCCTGCGGTGCCGTCTCGGTGGAAATCGGAGTATGCTCGCGCACGGTGAGGGCAATGATCGGAACGCTCAGCGAGCTGTCGCGCGTCGCCGTCACGATCTTGGCCGTGGCCGACAGGTCGGGACGGATCCCCGGTGGGGGATCGTCGAGGGTCACCTCGACGTCGTAGTCCACGGCCTGGTTCGTCCCGCCGGCCGTCTGCGCCACCCCGCGCACGGCGCTCTGGGCGATCCGCGTGACCCGCCCGGTGAACGTCGTGTCGGGGAAGGCGTCGATCGTCACCTCCGTGGAGTCATTCATGTGGAGTCGCACCACGTCGGTCTCGTCGACCCGGACCGTCACCTGGATGATCGAGAGATCGGACACGGTCAGCAGCAGCCCCGTCTCGCGGGAGAAGGTCCCGGGCACCGCGACCTCTCCCTCTTCCACCGCCAGGCGCGTGACTTGCCCCCCTGGGCCTCCTCGAGGCTCGCCTGGGCTTGCTCCACCTGATGCCGCGCCGAGACGGCCAGCGCCTCGGCCACGTCGAAGTCCATCTGAGATAGCTCGAGCTGCTGGTCGGAGAGGAGATCGGGGTCCTGACGGCGCAGCTCCTGCGCGCGGTTCCACGCCCGTTCCGCCTGGTTGCGGTTGACGCGGGCCTGCAGCGCCGATGCCTGGGCCGAAGCGAGCATGGCCCGGGCCCGCGCCACGGCCGCCTCGTACGAGGACGGATCGATGCGCAGCACGAGGTCGCCCCGCTTGACCCAGTCGCCCTCGTCCACGGGGATGTGGATGATGCGGCCCGTGATGTCGGCGCTGATGTCGACCGATCGCTTGGGCTCGATCTGCCCGCTGGCAGTGACCGTGGCGACGAGATCGCGCTTCCCGACCTCCTCCAGCCGGACCGACTGTCCCCGGTCCCGGTTGGAGGCGGCGTTGAGGCCGATCAGCGCGACGATGGCCACGCCGATCCCGCCGAATATGATGACCTTCTTCTTCTTCATGACCGTCTCTCAGTGTTAGCGCAGTGGCCTGCCAACGGCGTTCTCGAGCATCGCAATCGCCTGGTGGTAAGCGTAGATCGCGTTGATGTAGTCCGCCTCCGCCTGCTGGGCTGCGAGCTGCGCGTCCAGGAGCTCGAAGAAGGTCCCGGACCCAACTCGGTAACGCTCGGTTGCCAGTCGAAGTTGCTCCTGTGCCGCCGTCTGGTTGTTCTCTTGGATCCTGATTGCCTCGTACGCCGCCAGGAGCTGGAAGTACGCCTGGCTCACGTCGGTGCGCACCTGCAGCTCCCGTGCCCGCACCGCTTCCTGGGCATCTTCCGCCGCAATCGAGGCCTGGGATACCTCCAGCGGCCGGCTGAATTGCGTGAACAGCGGCATGGAGATCTGTATGCGCGCCCCGAACGGCTGCGTCGTGAAGTTGAATGGGAAGACGTTGTTCTGCTCGACGATGTTGGCTCGATCCTGCCCGCCGCGCTGCCCTCGGCCTGGTCGATCAGGAACTGCGAGTTGGTGAACTCCTGCGTGAAGCCCGACCAGCCCGCCTGGAACGAGAGCGTCGGCAGCCAGGTGGCCTTGGCAGCCTTCTCGTTTGCACTGGCCGCCGACTCCCGGGCCCGCAGCGACAGGAGATCAGGGTTGCCGCCCTCCGCCGCCAGCAACAGGTCTCCCAGCTCCCACTCCGGCTGGGTGATGGGGAACGTGTCCACCAGGGTCACCGACAGCGGATCGCTGGGTGCCGGGATCCCCATGGTCTGAAACAGCCGCAGCCGGTCCACGATCACCAGCTGCCGCGCCTGCAGCAGCGTGACCTCGGACTGTCCCTTGGCGACCTCGGCCTGCCGCACATCCAGCATCGTGTTCTGACCCACCTCGAAGCGGGCCTGCGCGAGCCGCAGGAACTCCTCGTTGCGCTCCAGCTGCTTCACCGACAGCTCGACCTGCGCCTCGGACTGGCGCACCGCGAGGTACTGCTGCTTGATCGTGGACTCCAGGTTCACCTCGGCCCCGCTGATCGCTGCCTGCGTGGCGTCGTACTGCGCCTCGGAGACGCTGGGGCCCATGATCGTGCGGCCGTCGAGCCGGGCCGACATGGTCAGACCGTAGGTCGAGCCGAGTGTGGGCGAGCCCTGCTCGAACTCCGCGGTCAGGAAGCGCTGCGACCCGGCCCCCGCGTAGCTGAGCGAGCCGCTCAGGTCCACGGCGGGAACGAATGCCGCCCAGGCGTTCCGCACCGACCAGGTGGCCGGGCCGAGGTCATTGGCGATCTGGCGGAACGTGGGGTTGTACTGCCACGCCAGGTCGACGGCCTGCTGCAGGGTGAGCTCCCGCGGAATCGTGGGATCGGCTTGGCTCTGCGCGAGCGCCGGAAGC
>JBDGXT010000396.1:0-2806 GCA_039584455.1 Gemmatimonadota bacterium | reverse complement strand
TCTCCAGCCTGGCGATCGGCCCCGGCGGCACGTTGACGCTGCTGGATCCGGTGGCGGGCCAGGGCATTCGGCCGCTCGATGCGGCGTTCACGCCCGGCGGGCGCTTCCTGTACGTGCGCAACGGCGGTGGCACCGTCGGCGCGTTCCGCGCCGAGGCGAAGGGCGGTCTCACGCACATCGGTGACTTCGGACCCCTGCCGGCGGGCGCCAACGGCATGGCGGCCCGGTAGGCGGGGTCCACGTTTCGAACCAGGCTAGTCGCTCACAGCCGCAACGACTCCACCGGCCGCGTTGCCGGGGCCGGTGGAGTGCGGGTACCGCGAGCTGCACGGCCACTACCCGGGCTGTCCCACGCAGGTGCGACGCGTGCCGCGCGACGCCAGAGTCAGACGCGTACTCGCGGCCCGGTCGGCTCGCTACGGGGTGACCTGGCCTCCACATGAATCGGCAGGAGACGAGATGATCCTCACTGCAGCAGGGAGAGACGACCGATGAGCGTAACGGGTGACACACCGGCCCGGGGCCGCGGCGTCCGCCTCGGGATGGACGAGCGCTTCCCGGTGGTACGAGCCAACCGCGTGGGAGGGGGGAAGATCGTGCTGCCGGACGACGTGGCCGAGCGTTGGGCCGTGATCCTGTTCTATCGGGGGAACTGGTGCCCCTACTGCCGGCAGCAGCTGGCAGACTTCCAGGAGAGCCTCGACCGGTTCCGTGCCGCGGACGTCTCGGTGATCGCGCTCAGCGCCGATCCGGAGGCGGAGGCGCTGGCGACCGTGCACGACTTCGGCATCGAGTTCCAGGTGGGGTACGGGCTGGACCCGCTCGAGATCGAGAAGAGCCTGGGGGCGTACGTGGGGAGAGGCGGAGAGTTCATCCAGGCGACGGGGTTCGTGCTGCGCCCCAAAGGCCGCGCAGTGCTGGCCGTCTACTCCAGCGGCGCGGTGGGTCGGCTGGTCGCCAGGGACGTGCTCGGGCTGATAGACTATGCGAGGGAGCGGCAGTAAGGCAGGCCGCGGCCCCGGCTGGGGCCATGAACGCGTATGTGGAGTTGGCAGGCAGGTGGAGCACGATGTTGTTGCGGGTCACCCTCGGCATCGTGTTGCTGTGGATCGGCGCGCTGAAGTTCTTCGACCCGAGCCCGGTGGTGGGGCTGCTCGACGCGTCGCTGAGCTTCCTCGCCTTCCCCGCGATCGTGTACGTGCTGGGGGTCGTGGAGGTGATCTGCGCGATCTTGCTGTTCGGCGGGTTCGCAGTGCGCTACGTGGGTGTCGTGCTCGTCGGTCTGTTCGCCGGCACGCTACTGATCTTCCTCATCGCGCCGGCGGTGAGCTACGGCGAAGGCGGGTTTCCGATGCTCAGCCTGGCCGGGGAGTTCCTGTTGAAGGACACGGTGCTCATGGCCGCTGCGGTGACGCTGATCGGGACGGAACGCCCCGGCACGGCCGCCGCATCGCACGAGTGAGGCCTTGCCCCGGTGCCCTTCGGTTTCTTGTAGCACCTGCATGACCGCGGTCTTCTCGCGCGACTCCCCGCGCGTGAGCATCGCCTCTCTCCAGGCGACGCGGACCCGCTCCGGGAGGTCCATCGCGGCGACGCGCCCGCCTGCCGCGCTGATCTGTGCCCGCTCCAGCACGGCCAGGAGCTCCCGCACGTTGCCGGGCCAGTGGAAGCTCTCCAGCATGCGCAGCGCCAGGTCGGTGCAGCGGCTCGCTACTCCACCCTCGGGACCCGCAGGCATGAGCGCATGCTCCACCAGGAGCGGGATGTCCTCGGGCCGCTCCCTGAGGGGCGGGATTGCGATGGTGTACACGGTCAGCCGGTAGTAGAGGTCCGCACGCAAGCGACCGGATTTCACGGCCTCCTCCAGGTCCCACTGCGTCGCCGCGATGATCCGCACATCGACCTTGCTGGATTGCACGGCCCCTAGGCGGCGCACCTCCCGCTCCTGCAGCGCGCGGAGCAGCCGATGCTGCACCGGGGGGGGTATTTCACCGACCTCGTCGAGGTGGCCGAACAGCTCGGACTCCAGCAGGGTCTCGGAGAGCGCCACGGTATCCACCACCAAGTAGGGCCGGTCCCTGCGAGGGGAGCATTGGTGGATGGCCTCCGCCACGAGCTCTTTTCCCGTCCCGGTCTCGCCGGTGATGAGGATCGTCGACTCCGTGGGCGCGACCTCATGGATCTGGGAGATCACGCGTGCAATGCCCGGCGAAGCGCCCACGATGCGGTGAAACGGTAGCCCGGGATCCCCGGCCGCGGACCCGGCCTCGGGCCGGACGGCGATCTGGCCGCGAAGCTCCTCCGGCGTGCATGGCTTCTGGAGCACGGAGGTCGCGTCCGGATAGAGGACCCTCGCCGCGGCGGACATGAGGGGACACCCCGTCACCACCACCTTGCGGGCCTTCGTGCGCGTGCGCAGCACCGACGCCGCCCCGTCGAGCAGACCCTGGTGGGGAACGCACACGTCCACGAGGACCGCGCCGACCCGTTCGCGCTCGAGCGCCACGATCGCCGAGCGCGGATTCTCCTCCCACACGACCCTGTAGCCCGCCGGCTCGAGTACCTCTCGCACGAAAGACTGGAAGCTTCCGAGCCGGTCCAGGACGAGGACCGTGCCTGCGGCCCGCTCCCTCCGTCGCCCGACCTCCATGCCATCCCCTCTCAAGAACCGCGCCCCACACCGTATTCCGGTGTAAACGCTCCCCTCTCAGCAAAGTCAGTGCCACGCGGAGACCCGGTGAGGGCCACGCGGCCTGGCACACCGCGGACCTGTTCGTGTTGGCACGATACCCAGCGTCCTTTGCAG
>JBDGXT010000244.1:0-3793 GCA_039584455.1 Gemmatimonadota bacterium | reverse complement strand
TGCGGCATGCCCTGAGTCTCGCTCCCGAATACGAGGACGGAGTTGGACGCATACGGTGCGTCGAGATAGGACTGCGTCCCGTGCGTGGAAAAGTAGAGGCAGCGTTCCCGCGACACGACGTCGCGGAAGGCGCGCCAGTGCGCGTGGACCCACATGTCCACCGCGTCCCAGTAGTCGAGCCCGGCCCGCTTGAACCGGGGATCGTCGAGTGAGAAACCGAGTGGTCCAATGAGATGGAGGCTGGTATCGGTCGCCGCGCAGAGACGCGCAATGCTTCCGGTGTTGGGAGGGATCTGCGGCTCGATCAGTGCAATCGATAGACCCATGTGATGCCCGTCCTCACGACCTCATCCCGTTGGCGCCCACGGCGGCGCGCCTCCGCGCCTCATTCCTCCCGCCACCGCGTGGCGCCGTTCTCGAACAGTTCCTTCTTCCATACCGGCAGCCGCCGCTTTGCCTCCTCGATCACCTGCCGGCATGCCGCGAACGCCTCGTCCCGGTGCGGCGCCGCGACGACTACGGCGATGCTCGGCTCGCCGCGAGGGACGCGCCCCAGCCGGTGCTGTGCCGTGACGCTGGCCTCGGGCCAGCGCTCGCGCGCTTCCCCGATGATGCGACCGAGCTCCTCTGTGAGCATCTCCTCGTACCCGGAGTAGTCGATCGCCGTCACCGGCCCGTCTTCGGGTCCTCCCCGAACGGAGCCCACGAAGGCCACCGTCCCGCCCCGTGCTCCATCGGCCACCGCCGCCATGAGCCGCCCCACGTCGATTGGCTCGTGGGTGCAGTAGTCCACCCCTACCCTCCGGCCAGGGGCGGGAGGAACGCGAGCTCGTCGCCGTGGGTGAGGCGGCCGGTCAGCGCAGTGTGCTGCCGGTTCACCGCTGCGAGCGGACGCTCCGGCAGCACGTCGCTTGCGGGCAGCGTGCGCCGCAGCTCCCGCACCGCGTCGCCCACGGTCGCCGTCTCGGGAAGCTCGAGCGGCAGCACGTCGCGCCCCAGTATTTCGGCGTACCGGGCAAAGAACCGGCACTCGACGGTGATCGTCCCCGCCGTGGACCTGAGTTGGTCTCCGCTGGGTTGCATGGCACCGTGAATATAGTCCGCCGGAGAGGGGCCACCAATGCCGGGCGGGAACCGAAACGCGCGCTCGGCCGTCCCGTATGTGAACCCACGTGCGCGAGCGCTTGACAGGCGCTGCACCCTGGACGAGCTTGCGCGCTTCTCGCTCTCGATACCCCTACACCACAAGAGAAAGTGCGGGGACCCAAGGACATGCATCGCACTCGTGCACTCCACACGTCCGCCGCCGCCGCATGCCTGGTCGGGGCCCTGCTGTGGCCCCGAATGGCCGCGGCGCAGTTCGACGACCCACCCCAGGCGGCGGCGTACGCGCTGCAAGGGGTGACGGTCGTCGGTGCGGACGGTAGCCGAACGCCCGGCGTGACCATCGTGGTCCGTCGGGGCTTCATCGAGGCCATGGGACCCGACGTCGCGGTCCCACCCGGCGCCGAGCTGCTCGAAGGCGACTCCCTGCTGGTCTACCCGGGCATGATCGATGCTCAGGGGGAGGCGGAGGTCGAGTTCCCCGAGGACGAGATCGACCGCACCGAGCTCGCGTTCTGGGCCCCACCCCGGGAGGCACAGGGCTTCGTGCCCCATCGGCGCTTGGTGGATTATCTGACGGCCACCGGCGGCGACTTCAAGGCGCAGCGCTCCGATGGCGTCGTAGCGATCGCGGTCCACCCGGAAGGCGCGCTGATGCCCGGGCGCGGTGCGGTGCTGGTGCTGCGCAAGGGTGCCGAGACGCCCCACGGTCTGGTGGAGCAGCCCGAGCTGGGCCCGGTCATGTCGTTCGACGGCGCCAGCGGGATGTACCCCTCTACGATCTTCGGCGCCGCCGCGTTCCTGCGGCAGAACCTCGAGGACGCCCGTCACGACGGCGTGCTGCAGGCAGCGCACGAACAGGATCCGCGCGGTCTCAAGGCTCCGGCGTGGGATCCGGACTACGCGGTGCTGCGCAGTGCGATGACGGGCCAGATCCCCGTCTTCTTCGCTGCCGACCGCGCTGCCGACATCAGACGGGCGCTGGAGCTGGGTGAGGAGTACGGCTTCCGGCCCGTGATCACGGGCGGTGCGGAGGCGTGGCGGGTCGCGGACCTGTTGCGGGCGCGCCAGGTCCCGGTGCTCGTCTCGCTCGATTTTCCAGAGCCGAAGCGGTGGGATCCAGATGAGGAAGAGGGAGAACCACTGGACGCTGCCGCGGAGCGTGAGAAGCTGGATCTCGAGAACCGCTACGCCAATGCGGGGCGGCTGGCGGCAGCGGGCGTGACCTTCGCCCTCACCAGCGGTGGTGGCGAGGTGGACATGCGGGAGGGCGTGAGCAAGGTGATCGAGTACGGGCTGAGCGAGGACGCGGCGTTGGTGGCCGTGACCTCCTCCCCGGCTGCCTTGCTGGGGCTCCAGTACCTGACCCGCATGCAGGCCGGCATGGCGGCGACATTCGTCGTCACCGACGGCCCGCTGTTCGGCGAGGACAGCAAGGTGCTCTACACGTTCGTGGAGGGTGGGCTCGAGGAGGTATCAACGGCCGACGAGACCGGCGAGCCCCCCACGGTCGACGTGACCGGTGTCTGGGACGTCGAGACGTCTTTCGGCAACGCGAAGGCTACGTTCACGCAGGACGGGGCGGAGGTCTCCGGGAGCATCGAGAGCCCACAGGGCCGAGCCGAGATCCAGACTGGGAAGATCTCCGGGAATGAGATCACCCTCATGATTCAAGTCGACGCAGGTGACGAGACGTTCGACATCACCTACACGGGAACCGTCGAGGGAGACGAGATGAAAGGGACTGTCGAGACGCCGTTCGGTTCTTCAGAGTGGTCCGCCAAGCGGGTGGGGCCGGGACAGGGGGAGTGAGATGACCAGCACACTCCGACCGCTGACAGCGTTACTGACGCTCGCGGTTTCACTTGCACCGGCCACGATCGCCCAGCAGGTCAAGCCTCAGATCGAGGAAGGCGCCGTGGCGGTGCCGAAAGGCGACCTCTTCATCCGCGACCTGGACTCCGCGACCTGGACGCCGTCTGGACCGCGAACGACACGGTCTATGAGGGGGTCTCGATCTACATCCGGGACGGCGTCATTCGGCGGATCGGGTCCAACCTCGACGCGCCGAACAGCGTACCGGTGATCGAGGGGGCCGGCTTCACGGCGATCCCGGGTCTGATCGACGGCGCCGTTCGTGCCGGAAATCCGGCTCATCGACGCGCTCGACCAAGAGGCGTTCTCGATCTACCGAGCGCTCTCCGGCGGGGTCACGGTGGCCCAAGTGCTGCACGGCAGCTGCAACCCCATTGGGGCCCAGAGCGCGATCATCAAAACCCGCTGGGGCATGGAGGACGTGCGCCAGATCCTGGTGCAGGGCGCCCCGCAGACGGTCAAGTTCGCACTGGGCGAGAACGTCACGCGCAAGAACTGGGAGACGCAGGGACAGCGGCGCTACCCCTACTCCCGCGAGGGAGTCGAGGCGGCATATGTGGCGGCGTTCACGGCCGCGCAGGAGTACCGGGCGGTCTGGCAGGCGTACCGGGAGAACCCCAGAGCGCACCGCGTGCCGCCGCGCCGCGACCTCCGCCTGGAGGCGCTGGTGGACATCATGGAGGGCCGCATCAGGGTGACCGCGCATTCCTACCGCTCCGATGAGATCGTGATGCTGATGCGCGTGGCCGAGCAGTTCGGCTTCAGGATCGGCACGTTCACGCACGTGCTGGAGGGCTACAAGGTGGCCGACGAG
>JBDGXT010000243.1:0-6515 GCA_039584455.1 Gemmatimonadota bacterium | reverse complement strand
GCCGTCGGGGTGCGGCTCCAGCTGTTTACGGTGTTCGGCGCGGTAACCGCGGGGTTGCTCGCGGCGTATGTTCCGGCCGGCCCGCTCTACATGGCCTTCTCCCTCCTGCTGCTGACTACTGCGTACCGCATGTGGCCCCGGGCCCACGGGTCGCCACCGTCGCCCGAGGTGGTGCGGCAGCGGCGCCCGCTCGCCGCGGGCGCGTCGGTGGGCACGGGCGTCGTCGCAGGATTGCTCGGCGTGGGGGGCGGCATCCTCAACGTCCCGATCCTGCACCTGCTGTTGGGGATGCCGTTCGATCGCTCCGCGGGCACCAGCGTGTACATGCTTGGGGTGACCGCGTCCGGCGCCGCCCTGGTGTATCTCGCTCGCGGCGACGTCGAGATCGGCATCGCCGGCGTGGCGCTGGTGGGTACCCTGGCCGGCGCGGGCGTTGCGGCGCTGCTCGGAGGCAAGCTGAATCAGCGTGCACTCAAGTTGATCTTTGCACTCCTTCTGCTGTACGTGGCCTACCGGATGGGATCTTGCTGGCGGTCGCGGGCGTCGTGTCGGGGATCCTGGTCGGGGGAGCCGGCGGTCGTCTCCTGTCGGCGGCCGGCGTGTTGGTGCTGCTCGGGGGGCCGTTCCTGGCGCTGGTGCGGATCGGGGTGTTCGCTGGGCGACGTGGCTCTACGCTGGTGGGTTACGCTATCGGGACCCTGGCGATCGCGATGCTCGGTGCCTGGCTGGCCGGCTGAGTCGTGAAGCCCAATACCCTCGGCATTCTCGGACTTGGGGCCCTGGGGGGCTCGATCGCGCGCCAGGCATCGCGGGCGGGCGTGTCGCGCATCGTGGGATGTGCTCACAGCACGAAAGACGGCGTAGCGGCGGCGCGGTCCGGCGCCGTCACGGAGATCGCGCACGATCCCCAGGGTGTGGTGCGCGCCGCCGACTTCGTCGTGATGGCCACCCCGCCGGCCTCTACGTTGGGCCTGCTCGAGGAGCTTGCCGAGCAACTCCGGCGCCGAGAGGTGTACTGCACCGACGTGACGCGTGTGAAGACACCGGTGGTGCAGCTCGCCGAGCGGCTCGACCTGCAGCCCTGGTTTGCCGGCTCGCACCCGCTCGTGGATCTGACCGGGCACGGATTCGGCGCGGCCGATCCCGACGCGCTCGAGAGCGCGCTGGTGTACGTGACCCCGTTGGCGGGAGGTGACGCGGCCCATGCCGAGGTGGCGGATTTCTGGCAGCGGGTCATCGGGGCGGCACCGGTCACGCTCGCCGCGGAGCGGCATGACGCGCTGCTGGCCTGGACTAGCCAGCTGCCGCGGGCCGTGGCGTCCGCCTTGGCTCGGGTGCTGGCCGAAAAAGGCCCGGACGGCGTGACCTACGGTCGGAGCGCGCTGGAGGAAACGCGTGCGGCCACCGAAGACCCAGCCGCGTGGGCGGATCTCTTCCTCATGGGCCGTCAGGGATTGCTCGAGGCGTTGGACGCCATGGAGGACGGCCTCGGTGAGTTCCGCGCGGCCCTCTCGGCCGGAGACCGCGACGCGGTCAAGCGGTGGCTCGAGGCCGGGGCCGACTGGCGAGGCAGGTTCGACTCGTGATCGTGGGTGGCAGCGTACGTCCGCCGGGTGACAAGAGCATCACGCACCGTGCGCTGATCGTGGGAGCCGCGGCGCGCAGTCGTGTCACGCTGCGAGGGGCGCTTACGGCCCTCGACGCGCGCGCCACGGCGGCGGCGCTGCGTCAGCTGGGAGCGGAGGTGGGTCCGCTGCGCGCCGGGGCACGCGTCTCGATCACCGGCAGACGCTGGACCAGCCCCGAGCGCACGCTCGACTGCGGCAACTCCGGAACCACCGCGCGACTCCTGTTGGGGGCGCTGGCCGGGCAGCCGGTGCGGGCGCGACTCACCGGTGATGCCTCGCTCAGGCACCGGCCCATGCGGCGGGTCACGACGCCGCTGCGCGCCATGGGCGCCGTGATCGAGGAGGAAGCCGGAGACGGCCTGCCCGTGCGCATCCGCGGGGGGCGGTTGCGACCCTTCAGCTACCACACGCCGGTGGCGAGTGCCCAGCTCAAGACGGCGCTGTTGCTGGCCGGCATCACTGGTGGTGTGCCGGTCACGGTATCTGAGCCCGCCCGTTCCCGCGATCATACCGAGCGACTTCTCGCCTACTTGGGGTTCGATCTGACGGTGCGGGGCACCAGCGTCACGCTGGCGGGACCCGGTGAGCGCTGGCCCCGGCTGGCGCCGTTCGAGCTGGACGTGCCCGGCGACGCCTCGTCGGCCGCGTTCCTGGTCGGTGCGGCACTGCTGGCGCAGCGGGGCGAGCTCCGGATCCAGGCCGTGGGCGTGAACCCGACGCGCACCGGCTATCTGGAGGTACTCGGCCGCATGGGGGGCACGGTGGAGCGCGAGGCCGAGCGCGAGGCCGCCGGCGAGCCGGTGGCCGACCTGGTGATCCGGCCAGCCGCCCTCCGGGCTGCCGAAGTGCTCGCCCAGGAGATTCCCAGCCTCATTGACGAGATCCCACTGCTGGCGGTGGTGGCGTCGCGCGCCGAGGGAGAGACGCGATTCCGCTCGGTGGGAGAGCTGCGCGTCAAGGAGAGCGACCGCCTCGGCCTGCTCGCGGCCAACCTGCGTGCGCTGGGTGCGGAGGCCGAGGTGGAGGGAGACGATCTCTTGGTGCAAGGATGCGAACGGCCGCCGTGCGGGCGGGTCGACACGGGCGGCGACCACCGTCTCGCCATGGCGTTCGCGGTGCTGGGGACGCTGCCGGGGGCGCAAGTCGAGCTCTCCGAGCGCGCGTCCGCCGCGGTGAGCTACCCCGACTTCTTTCAGGATCTGGCTCGGATTCGTGTCGATGCCTAGTCCAGTGCTGGCGATCGACGGCCCCGCCGGCTCGGGAAAATCCACCACGGCTGCCGCGGTGGCCAACCGGCTGCGGCTCCCGCACGTGGAGAGCGGCGCCCTCTATCGCGCCATCACCCTGGCCGCCCTCGACGCCGGGGCTGCGCTCGCCGGGCAGCGCCTCGTGGCGCTGGCGCGCTCCCTCCCGATCCGGCTGGACCTCACCGATGCGGGCTTTCGGCCGGAGATCGCGGGGGTCGACGTCACGCAGGAGATTCGGTCCACCCGCGTGACGGCCCAGGTGTCGGAGGTCTCGGCCCTCCCGGAGGTACGCAATTGGGTGAACGAGGAGGTGCGAGACGCCGTGGCGCGGCACCCCCGGGGCGCGGTGCTGGATGGCCGGGACATCGGGACGGTCGTGTTTCCGGACGCGGTGCTCAAGATCTTCCTGGTGGCGGACCCCACCGTGAGGGCACGGCGGCGGCTGCTCCAGGACGGTCGCGAAGTGGATCCGCAATCCCTGGCCCGGGAGGTCGAGGAGCTCGAGCGGCGTGACGCGTACGACTCGACCCGGGCGGTGGCTCCGCTGCGGCAGGCCTCCGATGCCGTGGCGCTCGACACCTCCGACCTGAGCTTCGAACAGCAGGTGGAGGCGATCGTGGAGCGCGCACGCAACCTCTTTCCCTAGCTTGACATAGCTCTTTGGGCGGTCTATCCTCATAGGCTCGTAGCGATCGCTTTTCTTGAACCGCACCACCACAAGTAGGAATCTTGACACAACCGATGGTCGACACTTCACCCGAACCCACGTCGCCCTCCGACGTGGCCAACGATCCCGCGTCCGAAGCCACGACGCCGTTCCCCGTTCGCCCCGACCTGTACGACGAGGACTACTCCGACGAGGAGTACCAGAAGATGCTGCAGTTGTATGAGGGTACGCTGCAGAGCATCCAGGAAGGGGAGATCGTCAAGTCGAAGGTCCTGCGCGTCACCGAGAGCCACGTCATCCTCGACGTGGGCTTCAAGTCGGAGGGCGCGGTACAGATCGACGAATTCAAGGATCCCAAGGCGATCGAGCCCGGCGAAGAGGTCGATGTCCTGCTCGAGCGCCTCGAGGACGAGGAAGGCTCCATCGTCCTCTCGAAGAAGAAGGCGGACTTCATGCGGGTGTGGGAGAAGATCCGCCAGGCGTATGAGGATGATGAGCCCGTGGAGGGCACGCTCCAGAAGAAGATCAAGGGTGGTGTCGTCGTCGATCTGATGGGCGTCGACGCCTTCCTGCCCGGGAGCCAGATCGCGCTGCGGCGCGTCCCCAACATCGACCAGCTGTTGGGTCAGAGCTTCCGCTTCAAGATTATCAAGCTCAACAAGCGCCGCCGGAACATCGTGGTCTCGCGCCGCGTGATTCTGGAGGCCGAGCGGGCCCACAAGCGCGAGTTCCTGATGAAGGAGCTGGAGGTGGGACAGGCGCGCAAGGGCATCGTGAAGAACGTGACCGATTTCGGCGCGTTCATCGATCTCGGCGGCGTCGATGGGCTGTTGCACATCACCGACATGAGCTGGGGCCGCGTGTCCCACCCGTCGGAGATTGTCGAGTTGGGGCAGGAGATCGAGGTGAAGGTGCTCGACATCGATTGGGACCGGGAGCGCATCTCGCTCGGTCTCAAGCAACTGCATTCCTACCCGTGGGAGGATGTCGGCGAGAAGTATCCGGTCGGCGCGCGCGTGCAGGGGAAGGTCGTGAGCATCACCAACTACGGCGCGTTCGTGGAGCTGGAGCCCGGCATCGAGGGGCTGGTCCACATCAGCGAGATGAGCTGGACGCGCAACGTCCGGCACCCGTCCAAAGTCGTGTCGATCGGCGAGACGATCGAGGCGGTCGTCCTGAAGGTGGATCCACAGGAGGAGAAGATCTCCCTCGGCATGAAGCAGACCGAGCAGGATCCCTGGATGATGCTTCCCATGAAGTACCCGGTGGGTACGCAGATCAGCGGCAAGGTCCGCAACCTCACCTCGTTCGGCGCGTTCGTGGAGATCGAGCCCGGCATCGACGGCCTGATTCACATCTCCGACATGTCGTGGACGAAGCGGGTGCAGCACCCGTCGGAGATCGTCAAGAAGGGCGACACGGTCGAGGTCTCGATCCTCAACATCGATCCCGAGAACAAGCGCATCTCGTTGGGCCTCAAGCAGCTGCAGGAGGATCCGTGGCTCAAGATCGCCGAGACCCATCCGGTGGAGATGGAGGTCGAGGGCAAGATCGTGCGCTACCAGGACGGCGGGATCGTGGTGGATCTGGGAGGTGACCTCGAGGGCTTCGTGCCGCAGTCGCAGCTCCCGCTAGCCGACGGACAGACGGCGGAAGAGGAGACCAAGCTCCGCCAAGGCGTCGCGCTCAAGGTGGTGGAGGTGGACCCGATCCACCATCGGATCATCCTGGCGGCCACGGAGTTCCTCGAGATGCCTGCCGAGGAGGTCATGCTCGAGCCGGAGTTCGAGCTGCAACCGGAGACGGAGGCCGAGACCGAGGCCGAAACTGAGGCCGAGACTGAGCCCGAGGCCGAGCGACCGGACGCGGAGACGGCTGAGCCGGCAAAGGCCGAGGCCGCTGTGGAGACCGAGGCGCCAACCGAGGTGCCGGAACCCGAGGCGTCGGCCGAAGAGGCCACGGAGGAAGCGGAAGCGAAGTCGGAACCGGCTTCCGAGTAACCCGATGCGTCCGGCGACACCCCTAACCCATCGTGTCCCGGCACTCTCATGACGATCCAACAGAAGCTCGACACGCTCCATCGCCTCCGCTCTGAGTCGGAACAGGGCGGAGGCGAAGAGCGTGTGGCACAGCAGCACGACAAGGGCAAGCTCACCGCCCGTGAGCGGCTCGACCTGCTGCTCGATCCCGGCTCCTTCGTCGAGCTGGACCGGTTCGTGACCCACCGCTCGACCGACTTCGGCCTAGAGAAGAAGAAGATCCTGGGCGACGGCGTCGTCACCGGCTACGGGCGCGTGGACGGGCGTCTCGTGTACGTGTTTTCCCAGGACTTCACCGTGTTCGGCGGGTCCCTGGCGGAGGCGCACGCGGAGAAGATCTGCAAGGTGATGGACCTCGCCGTGCAGAATGGCGCCCCGATGATCGGACTGAATGACTCGGGGGGCGCCCGCATTCAGGAGGGCGTCGTCTCGTTGGGTGGCTACGCCGACATCTTCCTGCGCAATACGCTCACCTCCGGGGTGGTGCCGCAGATCAGCGCCGTCCTCGGCCCCTGTGCCGGCGGTGCGGTGTACAGCCCCGCGATCACCGACTTCGTGTTCATGGTGCGCGGGATCTCTTACATGTTCGTTACCGGACCGAATGTCGTGAAGACGGTGACGCACGAGGACGTCACCCACGAGGAGCTGGGTGGTGCCGATGTGCATGCCTCGGTGTCGGGTGTGGCACACTTTGCCCACGATTCGGAGATGGAGTGCCTCACCGAGATCCGGCGACTGGTGAGCTTCCTCCCCGGCAACAACGTCGACAGCCCGCCGGTCAAGCCTACCGACGACCCACCCGACCGGCGCGACGAGGAACTGCTCACGATCGTCCCCGACAACCCGAACAAGCCGTACGACATGCACGAGGTGATCCGGCGCGTGGTGGACGACGGCGAGCTGCTGGAAGTCCACCGGGAGTACGCCACGAACA
>JBDGXT010000242.1:0-3714 GCA_039584455.1 Gemmatimonadota bacterium | reverse complement strand
CGATGGAGAGATCTCCCGCACCAGCGCCTCGAAGGCCGTGCTGAAGTCGGTGAGGGTTCTCGGGGGCTGTTGCGCCGTGCTCGCTGACGCGGTCAGCGCCAGCAGGATCACGGTGAGGGTTAGCGTGCGGCGGAGTATCCTGGCCTCCATGCCCTTCGTCCTTTCGTCTGGCCGGCGCGTATGGCTCCGGCAGGTGCGTCTCCCACCAGCGCATCGCCCGCTCCTCCGACCACGGCTCCTCGAACCGCAACTCGGCAAGCCTGCGTCCCAGATCCCCGGCGGTGGCCGGTCGGTCGTCGGGATCCTTGGCCAGGCACGCCAGGACCAGCTCGTCGAGCTCCAGCGGCACCGCCAGCTCGGTGCGGGTCGAGGGTGGCTCCGGCGTATCGGAGATGTGCCGATGCATCATCTTGATGGGGGTATCGGCGGCGAACACCAGCTGTCCCGTAAGCAGCCAGTAGAGCACGGCCCCCAGGGCGTAGATGTCGACGCGGCCATCGATGTCCGGCTCTCCCAACGCGAGCTCCGGCGCCATGAAGGCGGGAGTACCGGTCGTCATGTGGGGCTGAGTCAGCATCGTCTGCTCACGGCTCTGTTCGGCCTTCACCAGGCCGAAATCGAGCACCTTCACGAAGTCGACGTGCAGCCCCAGCCGCGCCGTGTGAATGTTGGACGGCTTGATGTCGCGGTGGATGAGGCCGCGGGCGTGGGCCTCCGCCAGTGAGTCGCACGCCTGCTGCATGAGATGCACGGCTCGCTCGGGTGGCAGGGGCCCGAACCGGTCGACCAGGTCCTCCAGGCCCACCCCGTCGAGCAGTTCCATCACGTAGTAGAACGTCCCGTCCTCCGCGACGCCGAAATCGTACAGGTCGATGGTGTGAGGCGAGCGCAGCGACGCCGCCGCGCGCGCCTCCCGCTTGAACCGCTCCACGGCCACGTGCTGCGCCGACGCCGGACCGGCAACCAGGAGCTCGGGCCGGATGATCTTGATCGCGGCGGGCCGGGCCAGCAGGCTGTGCTCCGCGTGCAGCACCTCGCCCATGCCACCCTTGCCGATGGGATCGCCCAGTTTGTACGCGCCCAGCTCCTTGGCCTTGCGCACCTGGCGGCCCAACCCGCGGATGATGTGCGCCGGGATCACGGCGAGTACGGCACAGATGTAATTGGGCAGGAACACCCAGATGGCCTCGAAGGTGGTCCACGAAGCCTCGACGCCGCGCAGCTGGGCGATGCCGTACCCCACGGGATCCATCGAAGCGGCCAGCATCGAGGCGACGAAGATCTTGCCGGGGGTGTTGGGGGCGATGGCTGGATAGACCAGGATCACGATGCAGATCCACGACACGCCATCGGCGCCCTGGGGGGGCACCCACATGTGCTCCAGCGCGATCAGGAACGCCGTGAGCACCTCGAAGCCGAGGCCGAGGTCGAGCAGCAGGTTCGGCCGGTCGTGCAGCTGACCCGCCACGAACATCATGGCGACCGAGAGCACCAGCCCGACGACGGCGATGACGTTGCCTGGCATCGGCCAGGTGGCCCCGAACGCCATCGGTGTCTCCACCACCCGTGCCACCACGTTTGCCAAGAACAGGGCGACTGCCCAGATCGACGCGAACACCAGGCTCGCAATCCCCACGCGCTTGCAGGACTGCTCCAGCAGTTCGGAGGGAAGCGACATCCAGCGGCCGGCAGTCGATGCGCCGCTCGCCGTGGCGGCCGGAATCATCCGGTCAGCACTCATGCAGTGGTGGTCTCCCAGTGGTTGGGGGCGAATCTCAAGACTATAACACGGGAGAGGGCTTGGAAAGTTCGCTGCAGCCGCCCCGCTAGCTCGTCAGCTGCTTGTAACTCTTCAGGTGTCCCAGGGCTTCGGTGCGCCGCCCCAGTCGCTCGTACAGGCGGGAGAGATTGAAGTGGGCGTCGGCGCAGTCGGGGTCGGCTACGAGGGCCCGCTCGTAGGTCTCGATAGCCTCACTCTGGCGACCTAGGTCCTCGAGTGCGGTGCCCAGGTTGAATGCCGCCGTGCAGTCGTTGGGCCGTGCGGCGAGCGCCTGCCGGTAGTGCTGCGCCGCCTCGTTCGGCTGTTCCGATTCGTGCAGTAGCCGCCCGAGATTCACGTGGGCATCCGCGTGTGCGGGATCCAGCCTCACCGCCTGGCGGTACGCGTCCCGAGCCTCGGTGGGGGCGCACGGCTCCAGGTCCACGCCCAGCAGATACCACGCGTCCGCGTCCATCGCGTCGTCGCCGCGACGAGCGGACTCGGTGGCCCGCCGCGCCAGCGGCGCGACGTCGGAACATAGCTCGGCCACCGCGAAGTCCAGCAGGACCTGACCCGACTCGGGACTCCACGTGGTCTCTCCATCCCGCACCACGATGTCGTCTCCCTCGGCCGTGATCCGTACCTCGGTCAGCGAGCGTCCGGTCGGGAGCTGGTCGCGCAGGCGCTGCAGGCTACGGCGGATGCGGACAATGGGGATGCGCTGGGCCGCGAGCTCCTTGGCGGCACGCAGCAGCACGAGATCGTGGAACGTGAAGCGGTACTCGCCGCGCGGGCCGCGCTCGGGCGAGAGGAAGCTCGAGCGCGCGAACGCCCGCACCTGGGCAACCGAGAGATCGAGCAGCTTGGCGACGTCGTGGGAGGAGTACCCCCTCATCGTCGGATGCGGCCGCTAGCCCCGCCCGCCGGCCTTCTTGCGCTTTGCCTTCTTGGCAGGCGCGCGGCTGGAGCGCTGCGCCGGCTTGCGCTCTTCGGTGCCGGGGCCGCTCTTGGCGAGGCTTGCCTTGAGCGCGTCCATCAGGTCGATGATCTGGGTCTGCGGCTCCTCTACCGGGGCGGCCGTGATCTCCTCCCCGGCGATCTTTCCCTCGATCTGCTCCATCATGCGCTTCCGCACGTCGTCCCCATACTTCTGTGGCTCGAAGCTCTCGGACGCCGCCTGCTTGATGATCTGCACGGCGAGCTGAAGCTCCTCGGGTTTTACCTCGCCCTCGCCGAGCGGCACCTCGGAGAACGCACGCAGCTCGTCCGCGTAGTGCAGCTGCTCCATGACGAGGCCGTCCTCCAGCGGGCGCACCAGCACCAGGTACTGCTTGCCCCGTGCCGCGTACCGTGCCAACGCCGAGAGGCCGGTCTCCTGCATGGCCTTCCCGAGCAGCCGGTAGGCGCGCTCGCCACCCTTGTCGGGGCCGAGGTAGTAGATCTTGCTGAGGTAGAAACGCTCCACCTGATCGGCGGGTACGAACTCGGCGATCTCCTCGGCGATCTCGATCGACTCGGTGGCCTTCTCCTCGAGGGCCTTGAGCTCGTCGCCGGTGAAGAGCACGTACTGCTCCTTGGCGAACTCGTAGCCCTTGACCATGTCCTCCTTCTCCACGAGCTGCCCGTCCTTCTTGCAGACGTACTGTTGCTTGAGGCGCGAGCCGCAGTCCTTGTGGAGCCAGTTGAAGGATAGCTTGGCCTTGGGCTCGGCGGCCGAGTAGAGCTTGATCGGAACCGAGACGAGTCCGAAGGCTACCGTGGCGGAGCCGATGGGTCGTGCAGTCATGGGAGGCGGCACCAGCGTTGTAAGGGGCGGTACTATAGAGACTTCCGGGGCCAATCGCAAGACTCGGCCCGCATTGCACGCCCCCTCACCGGGAGACTATGATTCGCCCTCTCAGCCCATGCCGAAGGCCCGCGAGCCCCAATCCGACCGCCTGAAGGCCTACCGCGAG
>JBDGXT010000030.1:0-13338 GCA_039584455.1 Gemmatimonadota bacterium | reverse complement strand
TTCTTCTTGCGTTTCTTGGCCATGGTCCCCTCGGAGTAGGTTGAAACGGATGACAACCAGCCCCATTACGCCCCCCAAGGTAAGGGTTTCTGTCTGACAGACAAGAGTTTTTCCCCTCTGAATCCAGAGGGGGACGCGACGGAGCCCCCTCGGGGAACCCGCTCGGCGGGGTCCGGAACGCTCATTTCCCCCTCTGGAGAGATGCTCGCGCACTCGTGAGACGACCCGATTTCCCCTCTGAGAACACGTCTCGGAACACTCGGAAAAGGCAGGGTCAGACGGGCGGGCACCGTCGATTTTCGCTGTGTGGACCCCCGGCCGAGGGGGGTGTCAGCGTAGTGTGCCGAGGGGAGCGTCGCTTGTCTCAGGGGGCGGCCCGGGCCAAGTTTCCGTGCGTGGGACCGGGTAGCTCAGCTGGCAGAGCAACGGACTTTTAATCCGTAGGTCGTGGGTTCGACCCCCACCCCGGTCATTGAGCAGAGATCGAAGGGTGCGGAGCCACCCCGAGAGTCACCTCGAGGACGGGATTGGTGTCGTTGGGATGAGCCTGCTTGAGCAGCTGTTGCGGATCACCTTCGTGGGTGTGGTGGCCTGTATCGTCACGGTCTGCGGTACGAGTGACGAGGGAGCGTCCGTGCCGGCCGACGCCTCCGAGGAGGCGCTCCCCCCGGAGGAAGGGCACCACTTTGCCGACGTGACCCTCCAGGCGGGGATCGACTTCGTTCACTCCATCGGGGACGACACGTTGACCAACCTGGTGGAGTCGTCGGCGGGAGGTGTGGCCTTCCTCGATTACGACCAGGATGGGCACCTCGATCTCTACCTGGCGAACGGTGCGCACCTCGAGGGCTTCAGTAACGGCCCCCGGCCGCGCGGCCGCCTCACCAACCGCCTGTACCGCAACCACGGTGACGGATCCTTTGGGGACGTCACCGATCGGGCGCGGGCGGGCGACGAGGGGTACGGGATGGGGGCGGTGGCGGGTGACTTCGACAATGACGGCTACCCCGACCTCTACGTCACCAACTACGGCGCCAACGTGCTCTACCGCAACAACGGCGACGGGACGTTCAGCGACGTGACGCGCCGGGCCAATGTCGGTGACGAGGGCTGCGGTGTCGGGGCGGTGTGGCTGGATTTCGACAACGACGGCCTGCTCGATCTCTACGTCGGGAACTACATCCAGTTCGACCCCGAGTACAGCCTGTTCTACGCACCAGACGGCTTTCCCGGTCCGCTCGCGTACCCGGGGCAGGCGGATGTGCTGTACCGCAATCGGGGCGACGGGACGTTCGAGGACGTGACCGAGCGCATGGGGCTGGAGCGGTCCGACGGGCGCGCGATGGGGGTCAGTGCGGCCGACTACGACCACGACGGGTACGTCGACATCTACGTGGCCAACGACGCGATGGAGAACTACCTGTTCCGCAATGAGGGGGGCGAGCGGTTCGAGGAGGTCGCGTTGCGGGCCGGGGTGGCCTACAACCACCAGGGAGACGCCACCTCGAGCATGGCGGTGGACTTCGCCGACTACGACGGCGACGGCCGGACGGACATGTACGTGTCCGACATGTCCTTCAGCGCCCTGTACCGCAACGAGGGAGCAGGGCTCTTCCGGGACATGACCTACCAGTCCGGCATCGCGGCCCTGAGCGGGCAGTTCGTGGGGTGGGGCACCGCCTTCGTCGACTACGACAACGATGGTGACGTGGACATCTTCCAGGTGAATGGCGACCTGCACCACCTCTACGGGCAAGAGGACCTGCTGTTCGAGAACCTTGGGGGAGGGCGGTTCCGGGACGCGTCGGCAGAGCGAGGGCGTTACTTCGAGGAGGAACGGGTGGGTCGCGGCGCAGCGTTCGGGGATTACGACAACGACGGTGATGTGGATGTCTTCATCGTCAACCTGAACGACCGTGGGGTTCTGCTGCGCAACGAGGGGGGGAACGCGAATGGCTGGGTGCAGGTGCGGCTCGTCGGGCGCACCAGCAACCGCGACGGTGTCGGTGCGCGCGTGACGGTGGTGACGGGAGACGCCCGCCAGGTGCTTCTCAAGAAGAACTCCACGGGCTATCTGTCGCACAACGACCCCCGGATGCACTTCGGGCTCGGGGAAGCCGAGGTGGTCGATCGCATCGAGGTGGTGTGGCCCTCGGGCACCGTGCAGGTGCTGGAGAACGTGGCCGCGCGCCAGGTCCTCACGATCGAAGAGCCGTAGGAGGGACCCATGCGCCGGCGCACCGCCGTGGCCTTCGGATCGGTCTTGCTCGTGGGGCTTGCCTCGCTCGCGCTGCTCTCGTCCCAGGGCGACGTGCCGGACGGGGCAATCGTGTTCACCCAGGTGGCGCCAGGAGGAGCGGACTCGGCCCATGCGGCGTGGACGTCCCGCATCGTGATGGTGGATCCCGGCCGCCCCGACCAGGCGCCGCGTGTGCTCACGGAGGGCTTCCATGCGGCGCGTCACCCCGCGGTGTCGCACGACGGGCAACGTCTCCTGTTCGTCGGGAAGCGGGAGCCGGCGGATCCCTGGCAGGTGTGGGAGGGGAGTCTCACCGGCGGCCGGCCGCAGCCCGTCGCCGCGGACGTGCGCGACCCGCACTACCCCGCGTACCTCGGTGATGGGCGCATCGTGTTCAGCGCGCGAGGCGACGACGGTGCCGACACCATGGCCGCGCTGTTCACCGCCGAGCTCGACGGCACGCGCCTCACGCGCATCACCTACCATCCCGGGACCGAGACCGCACCGATCGTGCTGCGCGACGGACGCGTGCTGTATGTGAGTCGGGTCGGCAGCCCCGACAGGACCGCGGATCGGCTGATGGTGGTGCGGTACGACGGTACGGCCTCGCAGCTGTTCTACGAACACCCGGCCGCGGGGCGGATCCTCGACCGCCCGAGGGAAACCGGCGATGCGCGTGTGGCCTTCGTAGAGGCGGCGCCGAGCGGAGCGGCAAACGAGCTCGTGACGGTGTCGCAGGGTCGCCCGCTCCACTCGCGGGTCGTGGTGGGCGACGCGCTCGACGGCTCGATTGCGTCGGCGTACCCCGTGACGGATTCAGGTTTCCTGCTCGCCTACCGTCCGGTGGGTGGCGAGCGGTTCGGACTGTACGAGTTTCGTCCCGAGACGGGAGAGCTGGCAGCGCTCGTGGACGGTGCGGACGGCGACGTCGAGGAGTCCGTGCTGGTGACGTCTCGTCCGCGCCCCAAGGTGTTCGTGAGCGTGGTGGATCGGGTCAGCGCTACGGGCACGCTCTTCTGTCTTGACGCGCGTCTGACTGATGGCCGGGTCGCTCAGGGCTCTCGGCGCTCGACTACGCTGCAGGTGTGGGGTGTCTCCGGACTGCTGGGCGAGACGGCGCTTGAGGCCGACGGGTCGTTCCATGTGGAGCTCGCGGCGAACACCCCGGTACGCCTCGCGACGGTCGACACACAGGGGCGCGTGGTGCGCGGGCCCTCCGACTGGATCTGGGTGCGGCCCAATGAGAAGCGCGGGTGCATCGGATGCCACGAGGATCGGGAGATGGCGCCCAGCAACCGCGTGCCCCTCGCGACCGAGAAGCCGGCAGTGCGGATCCCACCCGGGGCAGAGGAGGGAGGCTCATGAGGCCGCGCTGGGTGGCGGCGATCCTCGCCGTGACCGCGGTGGTCATTCTGACGCCCGGGTTCTATTTCTCCCGGCGGCACGTGCGCTTCATGTCCGGCGACGACTCGGCCGGGCTGAGCTGCATGCCGTGCCACCTCTACCTCCAGCAGGGCGGGCTGCTCGCGCGGCTGCGCGAGCGGGACTACCTCTCTCCCCTGCACCTCGCGGTGTCGCCCGACGGCTCGCGCCTCTACGTCACGGCGGAGGAGGCCGACGCGTTGCTCGTGGTGGATGCATCGGACGGCACCGTGCTACGGCGAATCGCCGTGGGGCGGCAGCCGCATAGCGTGGCGCTGCACCCGGACGGGCGCACGGCGTACGTGAGCAACCGCTGGTCCAACAGCGTCTCGGTGGTGGATCTCCCGTCCGGATCGGTGGTTGATACCCTCGCCGTGGGGGGAGGGCCAGCCGGGCTCGCGCTGACACGGGACGGATCGCTGCTGTATGTGGCCAATGGGACGTCCGACGACATCTCCATGCTCGACCTGGCGCGGGGGGAGGAGCGCCGGCGGCTGTCCGCCGGGCGGAGCCCGCAGTCGGTGCGGCTCGCGCCGGACGGTGAGACGGTGTACGTGACGAGTCGTTACAGCAACGCGGTGCCGTACCGCACGACCCCGGTCACGGAGGTCACGGTAGTGAGTGTGGACGCGGGGCGGGTGACCCGGCGCGCCACGCTGCGCTCGGCGCACGACCTTGAGGGGATCGACTTCACCCCGTCGGGCGATCTGGCGGTGGTCACCCTCGTGCGGCCCAAGAACCTGCTGCCCGCCACGCAGGTGGGGCGTGGCTGGATGCTCACGTTCGGGATCGGCGTGATCGAGCCCGGACCGGACGGACGCGTGATCCAGTTGTTGCTGGACGAGGTAAACGCGTTCTTCGCCGATCCCTTCGACGTGGTGATCGGCGCCCAAGGCCGGAGGGCGTTTGTGACGCACAGCGGTGCCGATGTCGTGAGCGTGATAGACCTGGAAGCGGTGCGCGAGCTCATCGAGGCCACGCCGGCCGAGAGTCTCGCGGTCTACGCGGACCATCTCGGCCTCAGCGCCCGCTACGTGGTGACGCGTATCCCCACGGGCGCAAACCCGAAGGGGCTGGCGCTGTCGCCCGACGGGCGGCGCCTGTATGTGGCCGAGCGGCTCGAGGATCGTCTCGCGGTCATCGACACCGAGAAGCTGCAGGTCGTGGAGACGATCGCGTTGGGCGGGCCGCGTCCCAACCGGATCCGCCGTGGGGCGCGCCTGTTCCACAGTTCCGACCACACCTTCCAGGGGCAGTTCAGCTGCCGCAGCTGTCACCCCGAGGGGCACCACGACGCCCTGACGTACGACCTGGAGCCCGACGGACTCGGATTGCACATCGTGAACAACCTGTCGCTGCGGAGCCTCGCCTACACGGCGCCGTACAAGTGGACCGGGAAGAACGCGAGCCTCTACCGGCAGTGCGGCTTCCGCTTCGCCAAGTGGCTCACCCGCACCGAGCCGTATTCGCTGGACGAGCTCTATTCGCTGGTGGCTTATATCCTCTCGCTATCGCACGAGCCGAATCGCTATCGAGCGGCCTCCGGCGAGCTCACGCCGGTGCAGCAACGGGGCAAGGCGTTGTTCCAGCGTGAATGGACCAACGACGGGCGACCCATCCCGCCGGAGAATCGCTGCATCACCTGTCACCCGCCGCCGCGATTCACCAACTTCCAGCTGGCGGAGGTGGGAAGCGCCGGACCGTCGGACGCGCAGGGGGAGTTTGACACGCCGCACCTCGACAACCTCTACGGCCAGGCCCCCTACCTGCACGACGGACGGGCTGCCACGCTGGAGGAGATCTGGACCAAGTTCGGTGGCGATGACCGTCATGGTGTGGTCAACGACCTCACCAAGGCCCAGCTGAACGATTTGATCGAGTACCTCAAGACGCTCGGGGGCGAACCAGCCAGCGAGGAGCGAGGTGGACGATGAGACGACTGCGTGGCCCGATGGCGGCCGCCCTTCTTGTCACGACGCTGCCCTTCATCGGCACGCGCGACGCCACGGCGCAGGAGCCGCAGCAGGGCTCCGTGCCCGTGTATCACCGCTGGCAGACGTTCACCACGGCGGACGGTTTGCCGTCCGATAAGGCCATGGCCGTGCGGGTGGACGGGGACCGGGTGTGGGTCGGCACGGATCGCGGTTTGGCAGTCTATGAACGAGGCCGCTGGCGCAGCTATGGGACGGAAGACGGATTGGCCCACGACGTGGTGCTCTCGATCGACGTGCATCCGGAGACCGGGGACGTCTGGATCGGCACCCTGGGTGGATTGAACCGGTGGTCGGCGGGCCGCTGGGAGACGTTCGATCAACTCAACAGCGGCTTGGCAAACGATGTGGTGTACGGAGTCGCCGCCGACGGGGACTACGTGTGGGCCGCCACGGCCGCCGGGGCTTCACGCTTCAACGTGCTGACCGGGGAGTGGACCATCTTCGACGAGAAGAACACGGCCATGCACGAGCCCTGGACGTACGGGGTCCATGCCGCCGGCGGGATGGTGTACATCGCCGCCTGGGGAGGTGGGGTGCTCGAGTACGAGGTCGCGGCCGATCGGTGGCGTGACTACCGCGACCCCGATGGCGAGATGGAGATCGATCTGTTCCCCCACGACGGACTGGTGCACGACATCACGACCTCCGTCTCATACGAGAACGGTGTCCTCTGGGCCGCCACCTACTTCGGCCTGAGCCGGTACGACGGCGCGCGCTGGCGCGGCTACTTCGATCACGATAGTCCGCTCAGCAGCAACTTCATCAACTTCGTGCGCGCGCGCGGGTCGGTGGCCTGGATCTGTACCGACCAGGGACTGAACGCGTTCGACGGCACGACCTGGGTCACCTACCAGCGTGATTCGCTCGCCGGCGGTGCGATGGAGATCCACAATGGCGCCGCGTCGGTGCGGCGCCGCGGCGCCACGGCCATCGCGCACAATTACGTGCTGGGAGTCGACTTCCAGGGCGAGACGGTGTGGGTGGCGACCGCCCAGGGTGTGAGCCGCGGTGTGGCCCATTGGGAGTCGATCAGTCTCGTTGGGCGGTAACCAAACGGAGGCCATCGCGGTACAATGAGGTCAGACGGGCGGAAACGAATGGAGCGGAGCGGGCGCGTGGCGAGAAGCGTTCTTCTGGCGACGCTGCTCCTGATCCCGGGCGGCGTAGCGCGCGGGCAGGAGGATACGCTGGCGTACGCCAACACCCCGTCCCAACTGCTGCCTTACTCCAGGTTCCAGCTCCCCTACCTGTTCTTCTTCGACGAGCCGCTCACCCACTATGGGCCGGGCCGGGACAAGCCCGCGCCGGCCGACGTCACCGAGGTGCGCATCGGCTTCCTGGGGCCCGTCGCGGGCGGGCGGGACGCCCGGCTGGGTACCCGGATGCTCCAGGGGGCGACGCTCGCCGTGGAGGAGGCCAATGCCAGCGGCGGCTACCGAGGAGTGCCGTTCGCGCTGGTAGTCCGCAACGACACCGGGCTGTGGGGCGCATCCGCCAACGAGCTGGTGGCATTGCACGACGAAGGCGTGTGGGGAACGCTGGGATCCATCGACGGCGCGAATACCCACATCATGCTGCGCATCGCGCTCAAGATCGATATGCCGATGGTCGTGAGCGGCGATACCGATCCCACGCTCACCGAGACCTCGATCCCCTGGATGGTGCGCGTGAGTGGCGACGATCGGCAGGCCAGCTACGCGCTGGCGCTGTACGTGGTCGAGCAGCGAGGGCACGAGCGGGTTGCGGTACTGCGCGTCAACAACCGTTACGGGCGAGTGGGCACGGGCGAGTTCAAGGATGCGATGCGGCGGCTCCGTTCGCCCGTCGTGCTGGAGATGCGGTACAGCGTGGGCGACACGGTGTTCACGGAGCAGCTCGAGCGCATCCGGCACGCGCGGGCCGACGCGGTGCTGCTGTGGGGCGATCCCGAGGAAGTCGGGCTCATTGTGCGTCAGGCACGGGCCATGCGGATGGAGCAGCCGCTGTACGGCGGCGACCGGCTCGTCTCGCGCGAGTTCCTCGAGATCGCGGGGGAGGCGGCCGAGGGGGTGGTCGCCACCTACCTGTACAACCCGACGCTCGACGACCGGGTGCTGCAGGATTTCAACCGGCGCTACGCCGAGCGGTTCGCCGAGGAGGCGGAGACGTTCGCCGCGCACGCCTACGACGGCATGACCGTGCTGATCGAGGCGATTCGTCGTGCGGGACTCAACCGCGTGCGCATCCGGGACGAGCTGTACGCGCTCGAGACGCACCGCGGCGTGACCGGGACCATTCCGTTCGACGCTCGGCTGGACGACCTCGGTCCCATCTGGATGGTAGAGATCCGCGGCGGGGAGTTTCATTACTTTCCGACGCTGCTGGAGGAGCGATAGCATGGGCGTGTGGCAGGACACGGGTGAGCATCCCCTGGAATCCTTGCTGGTGCGCCGCGACGCGAAGCCCGCTGGCACCGTGGTGGACGTCGCGGGCGTCCTGATCGGCGGGCGAGACGTCGTGGTCATGGCAGGGCCGTGCGCGGTGGAGAGCCGGGAGCAGCTGCTGGCGGCCGCCCGGGCGGTCCAGGCCAGCGGCGCCCGGGTGCTACGCGGGGGGGCGTTCAAGCCTCGCACGTCGCCGTACAGCTTCCAGGGACTCAAGGAGGAGGGGCTCGCCCTCCTCGCCTCGGTGCGGGACGAGACCGGACTCCCGATCGTGACCGAGGTGATGGACACGCGGCACCTCGAGCCGGTGAGTCGCTGCGCGGACATCCTGCAGGTGGGCTCGCGCAACATGCATAACTACACGCTGCTCGAGGCGGTGGGGCAGTGCGACAAGCCGGTCCTCCTCAAGCGGGGCATGAGCGCCACGCTGGACGAGCTGCTGCTGGCGGCCGAGTACCTGCTGAAGCAGGGCAACGAGCGGGTGATGGTCTGCGAGCGGGGCATCCGCACCTTCGAGCCGTCCACCCGAAACACGCTCGACCTGAGCGCCGTGCCCGTGCTCAAGCGGCGCACCCACCTTCCGGTGATCGTGGATCCCAGCCATGGCACGGGGCACTCGTGGATGGTGCCCGCGCTCGCACGTGCGGCGGTTGCGGTGGGGGCCGACGGACTGCTGGTGGAAGTGCACCCCAACCCCGACGAGGCGCTAAGCGACGGTCCGCAGTCGCTGCGACCGGATGCGTTCGATGCCATGATGCGCGAGCTGGGAGAGGTGGCGCGCGCGGTGGGTCGGGATCTCTCGCTGTCGGATTAACCCGGGACCCATGTCGGCGCTCGACGCGCGGCGACTGCTGATCGGATCGGTCGCGGTGCTCGCGCTCGTGGCCGGCCTCCCCGCCGAGCCGGTGCGGGTCGGACTCCTCATTCCCACCGCCGGAAGCGACTCGGCCCTGGGCACGCAGGTGCGTCGGGCCGCCGAGCTGGCCGTGGCGCGCGCCAACCAGCGTGGTGGGTTCGGGGGGAGGCCGTTCGAGCTCGTGGTGCGGGGCGTGGAAGGCCCGTGGGGCTCGGGGACGGCCAAGGTGGTGGAGCTGGTGTTCGAGCAGGAGGTCTGGGCCATCCTCGGCACGCTGGACGGGCGCACCGCCCACGTCGCCGAGCAGGTCGTGGCGAAGGGGCAGGTCAGCCTCGTCTCTCCCTGGGCGCCGGACCCCACGCTCACTCAGATCAACGTCCCGTGGTTCTTCCGCTGCGTGCCCGACGATCGGCAGCAGGCCGAGGCGTTGCTGCGCGAGATCGGCGAGCGGGGCATCGGGCCGATCGCGACCGTGGCGGGTGACGGGTATGATGCGCGGGTGGCGGCGCAGGCCTTTGCATGGGCCGCTGCCGGCGCCGGATCGAGCGTGACGCTGCAGCTCTCGTTCGTGGAGGGAAGCGGCGCCTTCGCCGCGGTGCTCGATGCCCTCGAGCAGCACGGCATCGCGGGTGCGGTGCTGTACGGGCCTGTGGCGGACGTGGCGGCGCTGGCGCGCGGCATGCGTGCCGCCGGGATGGGACAGGCGCTGTTCGGCGGCTTGATGCTGGCCAGCGAGGAGTTACTGGCCGCCGCAGGAGCGGCGCTCGAGGGTGCGGTGCTGGTCGCTCCGGGCCACTGGCGGGCTTCGGCCGGTGGGACGTTCGTGAGCGAGTTCCGGGAGGCGTACGGGGTGGAGCCGAGCCCCCCGGCAGCGTATGCGTATGATGGTATGGGCCTCATTCTCGAGGCCATCGCACGCGGCGGGCTGGACCGGCACCGCATCCGCGACGCCCTGGCAGCGATCCGCCTGCAGGGCGTCACCGGGGAGATCGGCTTCGATGAACGCGGGAACCGCGTGGGCTCGGTGGATCTGATGGAGATCGAATCGGGGCGCCCGAAGCTCCTGGGCGGCAACTGAGAGGAAGCTCGGCGAAATGGCATCTGCGATGCGCGTTTCTCATGCGGCGATCCTGGCGGTGGCGGCAGGCGTGGTCTGCGGCTGCGAGCCGGCACGGCAGCCCGTGACGCCCGAGATGCTCACGGTCCGCACGGTGGGGCTCGCCCACTTCGAGGAGGGGCGACTCGACTCGGCCGCGGTGGAGTTCGAGCGGCTCACGCAGATCGCGCCGCGGGAGGCGCTGGGGTTTGCCAACCTCGGTCTCGTGCGGCTGCTCACCGGGCAGTTCCCCGACGCGGAGCGACAGATCGGGCGGGCCCTGGAGCTCGATCCGGAGGATCCGGATATCAGGCTGATGCAGGCCAAGCTGTACGAGCTCACCGGCCGCAATGGCGAAGCGCGGACGGAGCTCTCCCGCCTGATCGAACAGCACCCACGGCACGTGAAGGCGCTCTACGCCCTGGCGCAACTCACCGCCACCGCGGCAGAGGAGACGGTGCGCGCCGAGCAAGGTGAGTACCTCAAACGGGTCGTGGAGCTGATGCCCGCCAACCTGGTTGCGCGGCTGGAGCTGGTGGAGTTCCTGGTGCGGCAGCCGAATGCCGCCGCCGCCGCGATGCACATGGAGCAGCTGCGTCAGCTGGTCGCCGAGCTGCCGAGGGATGCCCAACCGTACTTCGATGATGCCCTCGGCCACATGCGCGCCGGCCGAGCCGAGGAGGCGCTCGAGCCGACGATCATCTTCCACAACTTCATGAAGCGGGAGGCGATCTACCAGGCGGGCAACTTCGAGCTGCTATGGCCGTTCGACTCGAGCGTCACCACGTTCAGCGAGGACATCTCGCTCGGAGCCGCTGCGGCCGCGGCGGTGCTCGAGGCGATCCAGTTCACCGACGTGACCTCCGCCGTCGGGTTGGAAGGGGTACCGGCGACCTCGGGCGTGGCGCCCGAGATCGCGCTGGGCGACTACGACCAGGATGGGGATGCGGATGTGTATGTGGTCGCGAGGCAGCAAGGGGCCGGGAGCAGGCTGCTGCGCAACGACGCGGGGAGGCTCACCGACGTGACGCGGGATGCCGGCGTGCGACCGCGCGCCGGGGAGACCGCGGCGCGTTTCGCCGACTACGACAATGACGGGTGGCTGGATCTCTACGTGGTGCGGGCGGGCCGCAACCTGCTGTACCGCAACGGCGGCGGCGGTTTGCTGCGCGACGTCACGCGGCGGGCGGGAGTGGGCAATCTGGGTTACGGACACGGGGCCCTGTTCGTGGACGTGGATCACGACGGCGATCTGGATCTCTACGTGACGAACGGCGGGCCGAACGCCCTCTACCGCAACAACGCGGACGGCATGTTCGTGGAGATGGCGAGCGCGGTCGGGGTCGTGGGCGGTGATCACGCCAGCCGGGGAGCGGCGCTGGGAGACTTCGATGACGACGGCGACGTCGATCTGTTCGTGGTGAACCAGGACACGGGTCGCACCGCCTCTACGCCAATGACGGCGACGGCCACTTCCTGCCGGACACCCGTGCCGATTCGGCCCTCGCGGCCCTCTCGGGCATCTCCGGGCTGAACGCGACGTTCTTCGACTTCGATAACGACGGCTATCTCGATCTGGCCGTGGCCGGTGAGGCGGGCGTCCGGCTACTCCACAACGAGGGAGCCGGCGTGTTCGCCGATATGTCGGCCCTGCTCCCCCGGAACCTGATGGCCGCGGCGCGGGTGGCGGCGACCGACTTCGACCGGGACGGGGATCTCGATCTCTTGCTGGCCACGGCCGAAGGCGTGCGATTGCTGAGGAACGACGGAGGCAATGCGAATCACTACCTCCAGCTCCAGTTGGTCGGCCTGGGGCCGGGGAGCGGCAAGAACAACCACTTCAGCATCGGGGCCAAACTGGAGGTGCGCGCGCAGGATCTCTACCAGATGCGGGCGGTGACCGAGCCCGTCACGCACTTCGGTCTGGGACCGCGCCGCCAGGCCGACGTGGTGCGGGCCGTGTGGACCAACGGGGTGCCGCAGAACTGGCTGTACCGGGACGGTGACCAGCGCCTGGTGGAGCGGCAGGTGCTGAAGGGCTCGTGCCCGTTCCTCTACGCGTGGAATGGGGAGGCGTACGAGTTCGTGACCGATCTCATGTGGCGCAGCGCGATCGGGATGCCGTTGGGGATCATGGGTGCGCGCGAGGCGACCTACGCCCCACCCGGCGCCTCACAGGAATACGTGCGCATCCCCGGCGAGCTGCTGCAGCCGCGTGACGGCGTCTACTCGCTGCAGATCACGGCGGAGCTGTGGGAGTTCATCTACGTCGACGAGGCGCAGCTGCTCGTAGTGGACCACCCCGACTCCGTGGACGTGTACGTGGACGAGAAGTTCGTGCCGCCGGCCCCCGCGACGCTCGAGCTGTACCAGGTGGCCCGTCCGCGGACGCCGGCGGCCGCCACCGACGATCGCGGCAACGACCTGTTGGACGCCCTGCGCGATCCGGATGACGTGTACGTGGCCAACTTCACTCCCGCCCGGTATCAGGGGATCACACAGCTGCACGACCTGGTGCTGGACTTGGGTGATTTGGCGGGAGCGGAGCGCGTCACGCTCTTCCTGCGCGGCTGGATATTCCCGACCGACGCGAGCATCAACGTGGCCATGTCCCAGACGGCGGCGGTCGAGGCCATCGCGCCGTCCGTCCAGGTCCCGGGACGGGACGGCGCGTGGCACACGGTCGTGCCGAGCATGAGCTTCCCCGCGGGCAAGAACAAGCTCGTGGTGCTCGATCTCACCGGGATGTTCCCGACCGACGACTACCGGGTGCGGATCCGCACGAACATGGATGTCCGCTGGGACCACGTGTTCTTCACGACGGATGCGCCCGACAGCCCGCTGCGCACCACGACGCTGGCGCCCACGTCGGCCGACTTCCACTATCGCGGATTCTCCCGCCCCTACCGTAAGGGCGGCCGCAACGGTCCACACTGGTTCGACTACGCCCGGGTCACGACGAAGTCCCCCTGGCTGCCCCTGGAGGGCACCCTGACGCGCCACGGCGACGTGCTGCCGCTGTTGCTCGCGTCGGACGACATGTACGTCGTCATGGGGCCGGGCGACGAGACGACGGTGGAGTTCGAGGCCGCCGGCGTGCCCCCGCTGCCTGAGGGGTGGTCCCGCGACTTCCTGCTCTATACCGACGGGTGGGTGAAGGACGCGGACCGGAATACCGCCTTCGGGAAGACGGTGGATCCGCTCCCGTTCCACCGCATGTCGCGCTACCCCTACGGCTCGGAGGAGACGTATCCCGACGATGCGGCGCACCGCGAGTATCTGGAGACGTATCAGACCCGGAGCGGCAG
>JBDGXT010000241.1:0-6296 GCA_039584455.1 Gemmatimonadota bacterium | reverse complement strand
TGGCTACATACTGGAGCTGACGAAGGGACTCGAACCCTTAACCTGCTGATTACAAATCAGCTGCTCTGCCAATTGAGCTACGTCAGCCGGGGCCTGATATTCGCGAGTCTAGTAGGATAACCGGGGCCCCACAGCCAGTCAACTCCTTGATATACAGACCACTTGGGGGGTCCCGCGAGCTACTCCGAGCGCTTGCGCCAGCGGGGTCCTTGGGAGGTGTCCTCGACCTCGATTCCGCGTGCTGCGAGCTCGTCCCGGATGGCATCGGCGGCCGCAAAGTCGCGGTCCTCCCGGGCGGCTCGCCGGGCCGCCAGCCGCTCCTCCACCCAGGCCTCGAGCTCCGAATCCAGTGCCTCGGCGGCCGGGAGCAGGTCCAGCACGCCCAGGGTGCCGTCCAGCACGGCCAGGGCAGCTCGGGCCTCGGAGGGGGCCCAGCCACCGGCATCGAGCTCGCGGTTGGCGCCCCGCACGAAGGTGAACAGCGCCCCCACCGCCTTGGGGACGTTCACGTCGTCGTCCATCGCCTCGCGGAAGGCCCGCTCGAGCTCGAGCGCCTCGGCGGGAGCGGCCTGGGCGGGCTCCACCGCCTCGCCGGCCCCGTCCAGCCGTGCTCGGAAATCCGCCAAACGCCGCACGCCCTCGGCCGCGCCTTCGAGCGCCTCATCGGTGAAGTTGAGCTGCTGGCGGTAGTGCGTTGAGCAGATGAGCATGCGCACGGCCGCCGCGTCGTACCCCTCCTCCCGCAGATCCCGAGCGGTGAGCTGGTTGCCGAAGCGCTTTGACATCTTGGTGCCGCGGATGAACAGGAACTCCCCGTGCACCCAGTGTCGCGCGAAGGGCTGCCCGGTCGCACCCTCGGACTGGGCGATCTCGTTCTCGTGGTGGGGAAAGATCAGGTCGACGCCGCCCGCGTGGATGTCCAGCGTGTCGACGCCGAAGCGCTTGCGCACTTCCGTGAGCGACATTGCCGAGCACTCGAGGTGCCACCCTGGCCGGCCCCGGCCGAACGGCGCGTCCCACGCCGCCCCCACCGCCTCATCGTCCGCCGCCGCCGCGTAGTACACCGACCCGTCCTCCCCGCGGTAGGCGAGGCCCTGCTCCAGCAGGCGCTGCACCAGGTCCACCATGGGAGGGATGTAGTCCGTGGCCCGCGGATACACGTCGGCCGGCTTGATGCGGAGATAATCCCGGTCCTCGAAGAACGCCCGCGTATACGGCTCGGTGTGCTCTGCGAGCGCCACACCCGCTGCCGCAGCCGCCTTGATGGTACGGTCGTCCACGTCGGTGAGGTTCATGATCTGGAACACCTCGTACCCGAGATACTCCAGATAGCGCCGCAGCAGGTCGCCGAACACGAAGGTGCGGAAGTTCCCGATGTGGGCGTAGCTGTAGACCGTGGGCCCGCATATGTACATAGTCACGCGCGGTGGGGCGAGCGGTTCGAAGGGCTCGATCCGCCGTGTGAGGGTGTTGTAGATCCGCAGCGTCATACAGGCCCGCTAAATCGGTCAACCGCAAGGAGTTTGGCCGACGTAAGCTAGAGGCTGGCCTCCCCGGCCGTCAACGACCCGCGTCCGCCGCCGCTTCAGGCACCACCCAAAATGGCGGCGACGATCAGCGGACCCAGAATCCAGGTCACGACTCCGGCTCCCAGCACGCACGCGAGCGGCAGCGCCACATGCCAGGTCTCCAGCGTGCGGCCCGCGAGCGTACGCAGCCCGATGCTCCACAGCGTCACCGCCCACAGCACGACCAGATTGGCCCGTGGCTCCAACAGCTCCAGCCACGCGGGCGCCGGCTCAGGCGACCGCCACAAGAGCAGGGGCCCGGTGCGGAACCGGTGCGGTACCAGCACTGCGTCGCCGGCCGTCACCTGGTCGGCCAGTGGCAGGAGGTAGGTCATGGCGAGCTCGCCGAGGCGGTCCACCAGCAGCGGCGCCAACCCGAGGAGGGCGATCTGGACGATCGCCGTGCGCCGATCCCTGGCGAGCATCAGCACGGGCTCGGCCACCGCGACCAGGAGGACCGCAGCGAGGAGCAGGGATGGCGCCGGGACCAGGCGGTCCGCCACGATGAGACGCAACAGGCCGCTGCGCAGGACCTCATGGTGCAGGTCGCTCTGCGGGTCGCCGGTAGGGGCGAGCACCCGGTTCAGGATCGCGACTTGGCGCGGGAGCGTCGCGAGCCCCAGGGCCATGACCGCGCTCGCCAGGGCGGCCGCGGTGTGCAGCGGTCGCGGCCCGAGCGCGCCGCGGCGCATCGCCTCGAGCGGATCGATCAGCGCAGACACCAAGCGCCTCACCGGCGTATCCCCTCGGCCTCCGCCGCGCGCACCAGAATGTCCTCCAACGCCTGATAGCGCACGCGCGAGCCCGTGACCGGGAGGCGCTCGTCGCGCGCGGCGGCGAGCACCTCCTCGATGGAGACACCGCCGATCAAGGGGATCGCGACCCCTTGCCCGGTGCGCACCCCCGCCGGGTAGCGGACGAGCAGTCGCTGGGCGCGGGCCAGGGCCGACCCGGTGAGGGTCAGCTCCGCCACGCGCTCCCGCACCAGCACGGCCGTGGAGAGGTCGGCGACGAGGCGCCCCTCCCACAGCACCACTACGCGGGTCGCCAACCGCTCCAGCGTCCCCAGGTCGTGCGAGGCGATCAGCACGGCAACGCCGCTGCGGGCGAGGTGCGTGACCTGGTCCCGCAGGTGGCGCTGCACCAGCGGGTCGGCGCCTGCGAGCACCTCATCCAGCACCAACACGCCGGCCTGGAGCAAGGCCGCCGCGGCCAGGGCGAGGCGCTGCGCCATCCCCCGCGAATAGGTCCCGATGCGACGACCCACAAAGGCCCCGAGATCCCCGAGCTCCACCGCCCCCCGAATGCGTCGCAGACGATCCTGCGGGGAACGACTGCGCTGGGCCGCCAAGTACGCGAGCCACTCACTGCCGGTGAGTTCCGCCGGCGCGACCGGGGGATCGGGTGCGATGCCCACCGCCCGTCTGGCGGCCCGGGTCCCCGCTCGGTGTGGTCCCACCAGAATCTCCCCCGACGTGAGGGCGAGATCTCCCGCGATGAGGCGCAGCAGGGTGGTCTTGCCGGCCCCGTTGGGTCCCACGACACCGACGATCTCGCCCGGCCCAGCGCCGAGGCTGCACCGGTCCAGCGCGATCCGACGGCGCCGGCCGGAGCCGTACGCTTTGGACACGGCGCGGCAAGCCACAAGCATCGGCCCAGCCTACTCCGCTCCGCCCCGGACGCTCGCGTGGGCGGCGGCCCAGGCCGCGAGCGCCACCCCCGCCATGACCCACCCGGCGAGCACGAGCAGGTCGAGCCCCACGCCATCGCGCAGCCAGCGTGCCGCGCGCCAGCCCAGGGGCAGGAGGTTCCACGTCGTGACCGCCACGCGTTGCGCGTAGGGCCACCCGGCGAACAGGGCGAGCACCTCCGAGGGTCGGAGTCCGCCGAGCAGCGCCGCGAGGATTCCCACCATCCCGGCCACCGAGGCGCTGAACGCCGGCGCAAGCGCGAGCGTGAGCGCTCCGAGCGCCGCCGCCTGTAGCAGGGCTGCGAATGCGAGCGCCAGAAAGGGCGTCCCGTCGCTGCCCGGCGCGGCGAGAGCGGCAGCCCCGACAGCGAGGACCGGGGCGAGCAACAGCACGATGCCTGCCAGCCTTCCGGCGGGTGCGAGCCACCACGGCCCCGACGTCCTTCGGGCCGCAGCGATGGCCGCACCCGGCGCCAGCAGGCGGGAGCCGGCCACGGCCGCGAGACAGCCTCCCACCAGAAAGAGGGTGTGCGGCGAGGCCCCACCACCCTGCACAACGGCCAACAGCATGATCAGCAGCGCCAGCATCCCCGCCAGCCGAACCGCCCGATGGCGCACGACCAGGAGCATGCCGAACACCACTTCACCCTTCAGAGCGAGCAGCGGGAGTCGCGGGAGCCACCCTCGACGGGGGGCCGGAGGCCCCCCGTCGACGCCCAACCAGCCTGCGGGTTGAAGGGTCCGTTTGGGATCGGCGACCGTCACTGCATGAAGAATCGGCAGATCGCCGTGCGGATCATGTAGCAGTAGCCCCGCGCAGCCGCCAGGTAGATGTCTTCCCCCTGGAAGTCACGGTCACACTCGTCGACAGACTCGAATATGCATCGCACCGTGCACGCGTCGGCGGGTTTCGGGTTCGGCACCATGCCAAGGGTTCCAGCCAGCAGTCCTGCGATGATCAGTCGTTTCATGGCGTGTCCTCCTTGCCGGTCGGGCTGTGCGGAGGACGATACGCCGTAGGAGGGTGGGGGGCGGGATCGTTCCGTCGCGCGAACGCTCCGATACTCGCGCGGGCAGGCGCCTAAGGGACCGGAAACACCACGGGGCGACGGATCCACCCCGTCGCCCCGTGCGCACCTGCGGTATCGCCGGGACCGCTACCCGTCGGGTGCGGTATCGCCCACAGTGATCACCTTGCGCTCACCCGTCGTCTGCACCAGCACCGCGCTGGGCGCGCGGAAGACGTCCTGCTCACCGTAGATCTCGCCGAACAGGATGTGGCGCGTGACGACCATGAGCGAGGCCAACGTAGGCACGGCCACGATCAGTCCCAGGGCCCCCATGACGTAGGCCATCACCAGCACACTCAGGATGGTGAGCACCGGCGGGAGGCTGACGCGCTCCTCGAAGATCAGCGGCGCGACCACATTGGCCTCGACGAGGTGCACCCCGATGCCGAGTCCCAGCACCGCCACCGCGTGGGGCCAGCTGCTGATCGTGAGCATGAGCAGCGCCGGGAGGATGGTGGAGGTAATGGTCCCGAAGAACGGCACGATCGCCACGACGCCGGTGAACACACCGAACGCCAGGGCGTAGGGCACCTGGAGGACCCACAGCCCGATGGCGGTCAGCACCCCCAGTACCAGCATCGCGAAGAGCTGCGCCCAGATCCAGGTGCGGATGGTCTCTCCCAGGTCGGCCATCGTCGTGCGGGCCACGTGCCGGAACTTGGGCGGCACCAGGGAGATCGTCCCCTCGCGGTATGCACCCGGGCTCCGCGCCATGTAGATGGCCATCGCCAACACGCTGATCAGCTCGACAACCAGCTTCCCACCCGCCGTGAGGTAGGGAAGCAGCGAGCCACGCACGAACGTGGTGGCATCATCGATCAGCGTCTGCACCGCCCCACCGCCTTCGGCGCCGAGCACGGTCCCCTCGAGCACCGGGTAGCGCTCCGCCCACTGCGCCATGATCCCCTCGAGATCCTGTGCGTAGCGGGGCAGCGCGGCCACCAGCTCCTGCACCTGCGAGACCAACGGCGGGACGATGAGCCAGCCGATGCCGGTGGCCCCCGCGAGCGTGAGCAGGATCGCGAGGGTCAGGGCCAGGGCCCGTCGCAAACGCAGGCGGCGGACGAGGAAATCGGTGACGGCGGAGAGGTACACGGCAAGGATCGCCGCGATAAACAGGAGTACGACGACCTCAGAAACGCGCCCCAGGAACAGGAAAAGCAGCGCGGCGACGAACAGTACTACGAGCGTCGCCGCGAGTTCCCGCCACCCATCCGTGCTCATCAGTTCTCTGAGCTCTGATCGTCATCCTCGACGAGCTCGGCCTCCGATACGCCGTCGCTCTCTCCGTCGGTGAGCTGAGGGCGATCCTCCGACTCGCCGGGTCCCAGGACCCCCATCTTGCGCTTGAGCTCCAATAGCTGGTTGTCCGCGGTGCCGTGGAACTCGAGGGCCTCGAACTGGCCCTGCAGCACGTCGCCTTCCAGCTCACCGGCCAGCTCGGTCGCCGCCAAGGCCTGGCGCTCCATGTCCTCGATCTTCTCCTCCATCCGCCGGAAGCTCTCGAACGCGCTCTTGTCGGACATGGCGGACATGGTCTCCTGGATGCGGTCCTGCGCCTTGACCCGACGTTGTCGCGCCACCAGGAGGTTCTTCTTGCGCTTGGCGTCCTCGATCTTGTCGTTGAGCTCGCGCAGCGACGCCTTGAGACTCTCCACATCGGCCTTGTGGCGCACCCACGTTTCGTGCAGCTGCTGTGCGGACTGCAGGTGCTCGTTGTGCCGCAGCAAGGCCTGCCTCGCCAAATCGTCGCGGCCCTCCTGCACCGCCAGCATAGCGCGGCGCTCCCAGTCCTCGGCCGCCTTCTTCTCCTTCTCGACCTGTGCCTGGAGCTTCTTCTCGTCGGCGATCGCAGCCGCGACCTCCTGCTTCGTCTTCGCGAGTTGCCCGCGCATCTCGACGAGCAGCTGATCCAACACCTTCTCGGGATCCTCCGCCCGCCCGATCAAGGCGTTGATGTTGGCTTTG
>JBDGXT010000029.1:0-11606 GCA_039584455.1 Gemmatimonadota bacterium | reverse complement strand
TCGAACCCACCCAAGCCGCCTCAGGCGCCTCGCGACGGCTTTGAAGGCCGCGTCCTACACCAGTAGAAATCCGCCCCCACTCCGTGGTTAGCTCCGCACGGCGACCGCGTCGATCTCGACGAGGCCGCCCTTGGGAAGTGCCGCCGCCTGTACGGCGGCCCGCGCCGGCCGGTGGTTCCCGAAGTGCCTCGCGTACACCTCGTTCATGATGGGGAAATCCGCCATGTCGGCCAGGTACACCGTTGTCTTCACGACGTCGGAGAACGTGCAGCCCGCCTCCGAGAGCACCGCGGCCAGGTTCGTGAGGACCCGGTCGGTCTGGGCCGCGAGGTCGTCGCCGACCATCTCCATGCTCCTGGGGTCGAGCGCAATCTGTCCCGCGGTGAACACCAGGTTTCCTGTGATGACGGCCTGGCTGTACGGTCCGATCGCCTCCGGCGCCTGCTTGGTCGAAACGAAGTCCATGGTGCGCCGCTCCTAGAAGAGACCCTCGATGGTGCCGTCCTTGGCCACGCGCATCTTCTCGGCGGCCGGCGTCTTGCCCAGCCCCGGCATCGTCATGATGTCCCCGCACAGTGCCACGACGAATCCGGCGCCGGCCGACGGGTAGATGTCCCGCACCGTGATCTCGAAGCCCCGCGGGGCACCGAGCAATGCCGCGTTATCGCTGAACGAGTATTGGGTCTTCGCCATGCAGATGGGCGTGTCGCCGAGCCCCCACTTTTCCAGCCGGTCGGCGGCCCTGGCCGCGGCCGGCATGAAGATCACGCCGTCGGCGCGGTAGATCTCCTTGGCAACGACCTGGGCCTTCTCGCGGATCGAGGCGGACGTGTCGTACATCGGCTTGAAACCCGCGTTCTTCCCCTCGAGCAACTGGAGCACTGCCTCGGCGAGCTCGATCCCGCCCTCCCCGCCCTTCTCCCACACCTCGCACATGGCGACGTCGGCGCCGATCGCCTCGCAGCCCTTGCGCAGCACCTCCAGCTCCTCGTCGCTGTCGGACAGGAACCGGTTCATGGCCACCACCGTGGGTACGCCGTACTTCGCCACGTTCTCGACGTGCTGCTTGAGGTTGGCGAAGCCACGCTCGACGGCCTCGGGGTCGGGCTCGGCGAGCTTGTCCTTCGGCGTGCCGCCGTGCAGCTTGAGTGCCCTGATCGTAGCAACCACGACCGCCGCCTCCGGATTCAAGTCCCCCACCCGGCACTTGATGTCGAAGAACTTCTCTGCCCCGAGATCCGCCCCGAAGCCCGCTTCCGTCACCACGATGTCGGCGACGCGCAGCGCCGCGTCCGTGGCCACCACCGAGTTGCACCCGTGGGCGATGTTCCCGAAGGGACCGCAATGCACCAGCGCAGGTCCGCCCTCGAGGGTCTGAACCAGGTTGGGATTGAGCGCGTCCTTGAGCAGCAGCGTCATCGCGCCCTGTGCCTTGAGTTGCTCCGCGCGAATCGGTTCCTGCTTGCGGGTCATGCCGACCACGATTCGGCCGAGCCGCGCCTCCAGGTCATCCATGTCGCGCGCCAGGGACATGATGGCCTGGATCTCGCTGGCCGGCGTGATGACGAAGCGATCTTCACGGGGCACCCCGCCCAGCGGTCCGCCCAGCCCGATCGTGATGCCCCGCAGGGCGCGATCGTTCATGTCGATCGTGCGGGGCCACGTGATGCGGCGGGGGTCGATCCCCAGCGCGTTCCCCTGGTGCAGGTGATTGTCCAGCAGCGCGGACAGGAGGTTGTGCGCGCTCGTGATGGCGTGGAAGTCGCCCGTGAAGTGGAGGTTGATGTCCTCCATCGGGACGACCTGGGCGTAGCCGCCGCCGGCGGCCCCGCCCTTGATGCCGAACACAGGGCCGAGACTCGGCTCTCGCATCGTGAGCACGACCTTCTTGCCCATCTTCCGCAGCGCCTGGGTGACTCCCACCGTCACCGTGGACTTTCCTTCCCCGGCGGCGGTGGGGTTGATCGCAGTTACCAGCACGAGGCGGGCCTTGCGGGGCCGTGAGGCCAGATTGTCGAGCCGCACCTTGGCCTTGTGCTCACCGTAGAGAATCAGGTCGTCTGGAGTCAGGTCCAGGTCAGCGGCGACGTCCGTGATGGGGCGAGGCTTGGCCGCCTGCGCGATCTCGATATCGGTCGGAACGTATGCGGTCGTCATGTTTCCGTATCGTGAGGTTGAGCCACGCGGGCGCCAAAACAGGCCCTGGCGTTGGCAGTCGTTTCTCTCATGAGCAACTCGAGGGGCTCCTGGCGGAGCTCGGCGACTCGCTCCGCCACATGCTGCACGTAGGCGGGCTCGTTGCGCTTCCCCCGATGGGGCACCGGCGAAAGATATGGCGCGTCCGTCTCGATGAGGAGTCGGTTGCGCGGGCAGGTTGTCACGAATCCGGTCCCCGTCCAGTTCTTGAACGTGACCATGCCGCTGAATCCGAAATATGCTCCGACGGCCATACCGGCGTCGAACACGGCGGGGCCCGAACTGAACGAGTGTAGCACGAGCGCCGACACCTCCCCACCCCACTCCGCGACCATGGCGGCCACGTCCTCGTCGGCCTCCCGGGCGTGCACGATCACCGGCAGGCGCCGCTCGGCCGCCAGGGCGAGCTGTGCCTCGAACGCCCGGCGCTGCATGTCCCGGGGGGAATGGTCGTAGTGGTAGTCGAGTCCCGTCTCACCGACCGCGACGACGGCCGGGTGGTCCAGCGCCGCGCTCGTGCGGGCCGCTACCTCGTCACACCAGCTGGAAGCCTCGTGCGGATGAACGCCCGCCGTCGCGGAGAGGTCGTACTGCGTCGCGAGCGCGATGGCGCGCTCCGTGGCGAGAGCGGAATCGGCGATGACCACCACGTGCGCCACGCCCGCTGCGCGCGCGCGGACCAGGACGTGGTCTCGATCGCTATCGAACTTCGAGTCGCCGAGGTGGCAATGGGTATCGACCAACACCGCCGCCCCCGCTCTCCCCAGGTCAGGTGGCGGGTGCGCTCTTCGGCGTGATCGTCCTCGCCCCGCGCACGTCTTCGCCGGGCCAGCGCCGTTCGATAGCCCGCAGGAGAGAAGACGCGATGAAGATCGACGAGTACGTGCCCGTGATGATCCCGAACGTCATGACCCACGCGAACGGCCGGATCACCGCGCCCCCGAGGATGAGCAAGGCCCCGCTCGCGGCCACCGTGGTGCCCGAGGTGAGCACCGTGCGCGGCAGGGTCTCGTTGATGCTGCGGTTGAGGATCTCGTAGATGTTCTCGCGCTTGTACTTCTTGAGGTTCTCGCGCACCCGATCGAACGTGACAATCGTGTCATTGAGCGAGTACCCGATGATAGTAAGGAGCGCGGCCACCACCACCAGCGACACCTCGAGGTTGAGGAACGCGATGAAGGCGACCGTCGTGACGACGTCGTGCACCGTGGCCAGCACCGCCGCGAGGGAGAAGCGCCACTCGTAGCGGAACCAGATCACCAGGAAGATCGCGCCGAACGCCATCAGCAGCGCCAGCACCGTACGCTCCCGCAGCTCGCTTCCCACCTTGGGGCCCACCGCTTCCACGCGGTCGATACGGTAGGCGTCCGCGCCGAAGGCGGCAGTCAGCGCCTCGCGCACGGCGGCGCCGGTCTCCTGCGTGGTCTCTTCGGATACCTCGACGCGGGGGTCGAGGCGCGCCCGAATCACGAACTCGTCTGCCGCGCCGAACGTTTGGATCTCGGTCCCCGCGATGCCGCCGTCGTCCAGGGCGGCGCGGAGCTCGGCCGTGCGGACCGCCGGATCGGCGACGTGGAGCTGGATCAGGGTGCCACCGGTGAACTCGATGCTGGTGTTCAGGCCCCGCAGGCCCAACAACAGCAGGCCCGGAATCGTGAAGGCCAGCGATATCGCGAAGGCGAACTTGCGCCGCGCCAGGAAATCGTAGTTGGCCGTGTCGAAGAAACGAAGCATTAGATCGACAGCTCCTGCTGGGCCTCACGCCGCAGCAGCCGGAGGAGGAACAGCGTCTTGGTTACGAACACCGCCGTGATGAGTGAGGCGATGATGCCCACGATGAGCGTCACCGCAAAGCCCCGTACCGGTCCGGTCCCGAACTGGAACAGGAACGCGGCGGTGATCACCGTGGTGACGTTGGCATCGATGATCGCGGGCATGGCGTGCTCGAAGCCCTGGTCGACGGCCACGCGCGGCGTCTTGCCGAGCTTGAGCTCCTCGCGTATTCGCTCGAAGATCAGCACGTTGGCGTCGACCGCCATGCCGAGCGAGAGAATGAAGCCCGCGAGCCCCGGCAAGGTCAGGGTCGCTCCCATGGTCGCCAGCCCACCCAGCGTGAACACCACGTAGAAGACCAGCGCCGTGACCGCGAGGGCGCCGGCCGCCCGGTAGTAGGCCAGCATGACGAGGACGATCAGAGCGGCCGCCATGAGGACGGCGCGCTGGCCCTGGCGAATCGAGTCGCGTCCGAGGCTGGGACCTACGGCGCGCTCCTCCACGATCACCAGCGGCGCCGGCAGGGCGCCGGCCCGGAGGACCAGCGCCAGGTCCTGCGCCTCCTGGAGGCTGGCGTTGCCGAGCTCGATCTGCCCGCTGCGCCCGATCTCGGACCGAATGATCGGTGGCTGCCGGAACACCCGTCCGTCCAGCATGATGGCCATGTAGTCGTTCACGTGCTGCCGGGTCTCCCGCCTGAACGTGCGGCCGCCCGACCGCGTGAGCTCGAACAACACGATGGCTTGGTTGCTCGTGGGGTCGATCGTGGCGCGCGCATCGCTCAACTGCTCTCCGCTGAGCACCGCGCGGCTCTGGACCGAGTAGAGTGGTCGATATGAGCGGGCACCCTGGGAGATGGGCTCGGATGCCCAGATCAGCTCCCGTCCACGCGGCATCACGCGCTGTGCCTCCTGCATGTGCAGCAGGCTGTCAACCAGTAGGAAGTCCTCCTCGGGCACGAGGAACTCGCCCGGGATGCTCCCGTTGTAGAGCATCGTGCTGAGGGGTCCCGGCTGATCCTCAGCGAAGGCAGTATCGGCGACGGCCGTGTCGGCTGCCTGTGCCGTGTCTCCGCCCAGGAGCTGCTCCACCGCCGTGGGAGTTGCCGCGCCGGCGACGCCGGGGGCTAGTCGCACACCAGCGCGCAATAGCGCGGCGTCAATAGTGGGGAGCGCATCGCGGAACAGGTTCTCCATGTCCGTGATCCGCCACTCCAGGAACGCCGACCGCTGTACGATCTGCTTCGCCCGTCCCGGTTCGGTGATCCCGGCCAGCTCCACCACGATCCGGTCGCTGCCGATCCGCTGGATCAGCGGCTCCGCCACGCCGAATTCGTCCACGCGGGAGCGCACGACAGTGAGGGCGCGATCGAGTGCGCCGGAGGGGTCGGCGACAGGTCCACCACTCTGGTCGATCTCGAGCGCGAGGTGGATGCCACCCTGCAGGTCCAGACCCTGCTTGATCGGCACGCGCTTCACCGTCGTGTCGCGCATCCGGCCTTCCTCGTCCCGTACGCGAATGGTCACATCCCGGGGGATGAGCGCCACGACGCTCGCAATCACGAGGATCGCCATGATAATCAGTCGGTTTCGAATACTCGAAAGCATGATGTCAGCTGCAATTGGGGCGTTAATGACTAGTGGGGCTGCGTCACCCTGTCAACGCAGCCCGCGCGGCCGCAAAGTCCTTGTCCAGCTGTTGCTTAAGCGCCTCGGGCGAGGGGAAGCGCATCACCTCGCGCAGCCGCGCCACCCAGGAAACCTTGATCTCCCTGCCGTACATGTCGAGGTCCACGTCGAACACGTGGGCCTCGAGGCTGCGCGCCGCCTCGCCGAACGTAGGGCGCGGCCCCTGGTGCATCATGGCGCCGGCGCTTCCGCCGTCCCACTCGACACGCACGGCGTATACGCCGTCGGGGGGGAGGAGCTTGCGCGCGTCGGGCAGCTTGAGGTTCACCGTGCGATACCCCAGGTCCCGCCCGCGGCGGGCACCCGGGACCACCGCGGCCGTCAGCGAGTAGCAGCGTCCCAGCAGCCGGGCGGCCATCGCGAGGTCGCCCCCGGCGACAGCGCGACGTACCAGGGTCGATGACACCGGTTGCCCCCCCACGTCCACCTGGTCGACCACGTCCACCGCGAATCCCAGTTGTCCACCGAGCTGCCGCAACAACTCCACGTTCCCCGCCCGTCCCCTGCCAAACCCATGATCATGACCGATTACGAGCTCCTTCATGTGAAACCGGTCGAGCAGGAGGCGCACGAACGCCTCGGGAGGGTATTGCGACAGCGCGCGAGTGAACCGCATGAAGACCACGACGTCGAGCTCGCACTGAGCCAGGAACTCGCGCCGCTCCTGCGCCAGTGTGAGCAGAGCCGGCGCGGCCGGCGGATTCACGATCTCCATGGGGTGGGGCTCGAAGGTCACGAGCAGGCTGCGGCGCTCGGCTCGGCGCGCGCGTGTCGCGATCTCCTCGAGCACCTGCCGGTGCCCGAGGTGGACCCCGTCGAAGGTTCCGACGGTGACGACCGTGCCCTTCCCATCTTGGGGGAGGGCTGAGGGGCCCGTCATCCCTGAAGCACCACCCTGGGCTTCAGCACGTCCCCCTGGCGCTCGGCGACGGCGACCAACTCCTCTCCGGCGACGAGGGCGATCGGGTCGTCGGTCGCGTCGGCGGCCGGCACCGGCCGCCCGTGCGCCACGTGGTCCCGGTGTTCGGCATCCAGCTGTAGGCTCGGTAGGTGCTCCACCGCCTCCCGCGGCGGTCGTAGCGGCGGTGCCTGCCGCCGCAGGTCTTCCACCGCGACCGCGGCGTCGACCGAAAACGCTCCCACCTCGGTGCGGCGCAGGGCAGCGAGGTGCGCGCCGCAGTCCAGCGCGCGGCCCAAGTCGCGGGCCAGAGCTCGCAGGTACGTCCCGCTGCTCACATCAGCGCTGAAATCCACTCTGTCAGCGTCTCGAGCCGTCATGTCGAACCGCCGGACCTCGATCTCCCTGGGCTCCAGCTGCACCGCTTCGCCACGGCGGGCCCGTCGGTAGGCCCGCTCGCCGTCCAGCTTCCTGGCCGAGTGCGCCGGCGGGTGCTGCAGGATCCGACCGGTGAGTCCTCCCATGGCGCTCATCACGTCCGCATCCGACAGGGAGCGCCAGCCGTCACCGGTGCCGATGACTTCTCCCGTGGGATCCGCCGTGTCTGTCTCCACCCCGAGGGCAATGGAGCCCGTGTAGCGCTTGGGCAGCCCGACGAGGTAGCGGGACAGGCGGGTGGCGCGCCCCACCAACACGATCAGGAGTCCCGATGCGAACGGGTCGAGCGTGCCGGCGTGCCCCGCCCGTCGGGTGCCGTACGCGTGCCGCACCACATCGACTACGTCGTGCGACGTCGGCCCGGTGGGCTTGTCCACCAGCACGAACCCGTCCGTCAGCTGGGATCCTCTCTGTTGATCTGATCGAGCAGGTGGTCGATGCGGGCCTGGTGCTCGAGGCCTCGGTCCAGCACGAAGTGAATCTCCGGCGTGGAGCGCGTGCTCAGGGTGCGGGCCAGGCGGGTGCGCAGGAATCCCGTGGCGCTCCGCAGGCCTTCCATCGCGCGTTCCTTCTCCTCGTCGCTCCCCAAGACACTCACGCGGACCTCGGCGTGCGTGCAGTCGGGTGACACCTCGACCCCGGTCACTGTCGTGAAACCGATGCGGGGATCCTTCAGCTCTCGGGTCAGGCTGTCGGCCAAGACCTCCTGCACGAGAGCCGCCACGCGCTCCGGACGGCGCTTGCCCGTGGTCATAGCAGCTGTGTCGTGGAGTCGATGACGCGCACCGCCCCGTTTGAGGCGACGAACTCGTCGGCGGCGCTGAGCACGGCCGACGCGTGCCGCCGATCCGTGGCGACCACGCCGCAGGTGAGCTCGGCTCGCTGCCACAGATCCTGGTGATCGGTTTCGGCCACGGAAACGTTGAACCGCTGATGGAGCCGGTCCTTGAGGCTCTTCAGCACGCGTCTCTTATCCTTGAGCGAGCCACACCCCGCCAAATGCAGTTCCCAGGTGATGATACCGAGGACCACGGTCGGGCCTCCGCCGGGCTAGGCGCCCTTCGCGTCGACCCGAGCTTCAGATGTCAGGCTAGCTCGCTCGGAATCCTCAAGTGAGCGCGCGATCTCCTCGATCCGGTACGCTTCCAGAATGTCGTCCACCTTCACGTCGTTGAAGTTCTCGACGCCGATGCCGCATTCGAGACCTTCCTTGACTTCGCGGACGTCCTCCTTGAAGCGTTTGAGGCTCGCCATGGTGCCGGCGTACACGACCACGCCGTCCCGCACGACGCGAATGCTCGCCGCTCGCCGAATGATGCCGTGGCGCACGTAGCAGCCCGCGATCGTCCCCACGCCGGAGATCTTGAAGAGCTGGCGCACCTCCGCCTCTCCGAGGACGACCTCCCGCTGCTCGGGCGCGAGCATGCCCTCGAGCGCCGCCTTCACGTCCTCCACCGCGTTGTAGATCACGCGGTAGGTGCGGAGGTCCACCTTCTCCCGCTCCGCCGCGCTCCGGGCATTGGCGTCGGGTCGCACGTTGAAGCCGATGACGATCGCGCCGGACGCCTTGGCGAGCAGCACGTCGCTCTCGGTAATGGCCCCCACGCGGCGATCGATGACCTCGACCTTCACCTCGTCGGTGGAGAGTTGGGCGAACGCGTCGGCCAAGGCCTCGGCGGGACCGCCCTGGTCCGCCTTGATGATGATCCTGAGGGACTGGACCGCCCCCTCCCCGATCTGCTGGGAGAGCTCCTCTAGCGAGATCCCGCGCAGGCTGCGGCGGTGGGAGGCTTCACGCTCCAGCCGCTGCCGCTTTTGCGCGATCTCCCGAGCGTCGGTGCCGCTGGGGACTACCGTGAAGGTGTCTCCCGCTTCCGGCACGCCGTCGAAGCCCAGCACCTGGACCGGGATGGACGGGCCGGCGATCTCCACACGCTGCCCCCGCTCATCGTGCATGGCCCGCACGCGGCCGGCGAGGTTCCCCGAGATGAAGTCCTGCCCCACCGCCAGCGTCCCCGCCTCGACGAGCACGGTCGCCACCGGGCCCTTGCCCGGATCGAGCGTGGCCTCGATGACCGTGCCGCGGGCGAGCCGGTCGGGGTTCGCCTTGAGGTCGAGCACCTCGGACTGCAGCTGGATCTTCTCGAGCAGCTCGTCCACCCCGGTGCCGGTCTTGGCGGAGAGCGCCTGGATCATGGTGTCGCCACCGAAGTCTTCCACGATCACCTCGTGCTGCAGCAAGCCCTGCTTTGCCTTTTCCACGTCGGCCGAGGGGAGGTCGATCTTGTTGATGGCTACGACGATCGGCACGCCGGCATTCTTGGCATGGCTGATCGCCTCCACCGTCTGGGGCATCACCTGGTCATCGGCGGCCACGACCAGCACCACGAGGTCGGTCGACTGGGCACCGCGGGCCCGCATGGCCGTGAAGGCCTCGTGACCCGGTGTGTCGAGGAAGGTGATGACCTTGCCATTGGGGAGCTCGACGTGGTAGGCGCCGATGTGCTGCGTGATCCCGCCCGACTCGCCCGCGATCACGTTGGTCTTGCGAATGTAGTCGAGCAGCGAGGTCTTGCCGTGGTCCACGTGTCCCATCACCGTGACCACCGGCGGGCGCGGAACCAGATCCTCGGTCTTCTCCTCCGGCTCCTCCAGGATCGACTCGGTCGGGACGTACTCTTCCTCACGCACGGCCTGGAACCCGAAGGCACCGGCGATCAAGTCGATCTGGTCGAAGTCGAGCCGCTGGTTCACCGTGACCATCAGCCCCAGCTCCTTGAAGCAGAAGGTCACGATCTCGGTGGGCGAAACGGCCAGGTTCTCGGCGAGCTCGGACACCGTGATGAACTCGGTGACGCGGACCAGGGTCTTCTCCCGCTCCCGCTCTTCGGCGCGCCGCTGCTCGGCGAGCTCGCGGGCGGACGGTTCGTCGTCCCGACGCCGTGCCTTGCGGGCGCCCGGTCCCTTGATGCTGGCCAGGGTACGGCTGATGTTCGCCTGCACCGCTTCCTTGTCCACCTTGGACCGCTTGCCCCCCTTGCGTCGGCGCTTCTTGTCACGCCGCCGGTCCTCTGTGAGTTCACCCGGGGCTGCCGACGCCACGGGGCGCGGGCCCGACGATGCCACGGGCCGCAACCGGGACGGGGGTGGCATGACGCGCTCGACCCGCTTGGGAATGACGGGCTCGGCCGGCGGGGTTTCCGGCTGGGGTGGGGCAGCTGCGAGGGCCTCCTCTTCCTCGGGTGCGGGAGGCGGTGGGCCGGCCTCCTCTTCGGTCTCCACGCTCGCGGCAGCGGCCACCTGGTCGACGGCCGGGCCTTGCTCGGCCGCCGGTTCCTTGAACAGCGCGGCGGCCCGCTCCTCCAGCGAGGCGGCCTCCTCGACGGCGACCTCCTCTGCCTCCCGAGCCGCAGCGGCCGTCTCGACCTCGAGACGTGCCTGCTCCTCCGCCTCCCTCTTGGCGGCGACCTCGGCAGCCGTGCGCCGGCGCCGGCGCGGCCGCGCCTCCGGGGTCGGCTCCGTCTCGGTCGTCTTCGTGGCCTTCTTGCGGCGCCGCGTCCGTGTCTTGGTTTCCGGCTCGGTCTTGCGCCGTTTCTCGCGCTCCCACCGGGTGCGTACGCGCGCGACCTGCCCCTCCTCCAGCCCGGACATGTGGCTGCGAACGTGGATGTTCATTTCCGTGAGCAGCTTGATGAGCTGGCCGCTCTCGATGCCGAACTCCGCCGCGAGATCATGGATCCGCGTCTTACCCACTACTGCCTCCTCGCGTGCTTCTTTGCTGCGCCACCGACGATCCCGGCAGCGAGATTCCTGTCACGCACTGCAACTGCTTGTACCGTGCCGCGACCGAGCCGCCGTCCCAACTCGGCGGCCGCCGGTCCCGTGAGGGCGCGCACGCCCTTGGCCCGGGCGAGCCGCAGCACCTTTTCCTCTGTTCGCGGGCTATGGTCGGCTGCCACCACGACCAGCCCGACCTCCTCCCGCTGCAGCGCGGTCCGTACGCCGCCCGTGCCGACGACCACACTGCCGGCACGCGCACCCAAGCCCAGCAGACCGAGCTGCGCATCGGTCATCACGCCGCCGGCGTCTCCTTCGACTCGGAGGTCTCCGCCCCTTCATCCTCCTTCGCCGCGGCCTCCTCGGTCGCCTCGCTGTTCTCCTCGGTGAGCTCGCTGAGGAACGCCATCAGGACGTCAGCCTGCTCCGCCGTGATGCCTTCGATCTTCTCCACGTCCTCCCGCTCCAGGTCGAGGATGTCCCGCAGCGTCTTGCGCCCCGTGGCCTCCAGGGTCTCCACCAGGTCGGGCGGCATTCCCTTGAGCTCGTTGAGCAACACGTCGGCCACCAGCTCGTCCTCCGGCTCCAGCGGTGCGAACAACGGTCCTTCACCGCCCCGCTCCAGCCACTCGCGGCTGGAGTAGAGGTCGATCTTCCACTCGGTGAGCTCGGATGCGAGGCGCACGTTCTGCCCGTTGCGTCCGATGGCCAGCGAGAGTTGATCCTCATCCACGATCGCCTGAATCGTCTTGGAGTCGGCGTCCGAGAACACGCGCGAGACCCGCGCCGGGGCGAGGGCCAGCTTGGCAAACCGCTCCGGGTCGGGGGACCACGGC
>JBDGXT010000240.1:0-3229 GCA_039584455.1 Gemmatimonadota bacterium | reverse complement strand
TGGTAGATGTCGTCCATGAGCAGGTAGAGCCCGCGCTTCTCGCACAACGCCACGATCGCGGCGATGAACTCCTCTGAGTACATTGCCCCCGACGGGTTGTTCGGGCTGTTGATGATCACGGCCTTCGTGTAGGACGTGATGTTCTGCTCGATCTCCTGAATGCGCGGATGGAACGAGCCGTCTTCGGGGCGCACCGGTACCGGCACCGCGCCGCAGAGCTTCACCATCTCGGGGTAGCTCACCCAGTACGGAACCGGGAAGATCACCTCGTCCTGCGGATTCAGGATCGCCTGCAGGCACACCATGACCGATTGCTTCGCACCGCCGGACGCGATCACGTTCTCCGGCTCCACCTTGCGGCCGTAGAACTCCTCGGTGTAGCGGATGATGGCCTTCTTCAAGGCGGGGATGCCGTCCGCGGGGGTGTAGCGCACCTCACCCGAGCTGAGTAGCGCCGCCGCCGCCACCAGGGCGTCTATGGGCGGCTTGGTCTTGGGCTCGCCGCCACCGAGATGAATGACCGGCTCCCCTTTCGCGCGGAGAATCGCCGCGGTCTCGTTCAGCTTCAGGGTCGCCGATTCGCCGATCGATTTGCCAATCAGGCTGATGGTCATCGGACTTCCTCTGACGTGTAACGTCACCTGCTGTCGAGGGTGTGATGCGGGAGGACACCACCCCACCACCCTACCAGGAATTGGAAACGTATAGCCGCGGATGGGAATTGCAACGTGCCGTCCCGCTGCCCCGAAACCACGTCCCCGCAACCCATGAGTCGGGCTGCGGGGACGGAGTACGTGGCGGCGCGGACGTCGATCACACTCGGGCGAGCTTCAGTAGCTCCTCTTCGATCACCCCCTTGAAGAGGGGGATTTTGTACCCGTTGCGCTTGAGGGCCACGGCGTCTTGCATCGCCGCTTCCGCAGCGCCGCGGGCCGTTGTCTCGTCGAGCCGCTGGCCCGTGATCGCCGCCTCCGCCTCCACGGAGCGCCACGGAATCGGGGCCGCACCGCTCAGCACTACCCGCCCCGCGACGACGCGATCGCCGTCGAACTGGAGCGCGAGCGCCACTCCCGCCAGCGAAAAGTCCCACGAGCCCCGGGCCCGCACCTTGCGGTACGAGCTCCTCAGCCCGGGCGCCGGCGCCGGGAGCGTGATCTCCGTGACGAGTTCATCCGGTTCCAGCACGGTCTCGCGTTGCGGGTCGGCGCTGGGCGGAACGTAGAACCCCTCCATCGGCACGAGACGCGTGCCCTGCGATCCCGTGACCCGGGCGCTCGCGCCCAGGGCAATGAGCGCCGGGGCGGTATCCGACGGGTGCACGATGTAGCACCGCGCGCCGCCCAACACGGCGTGGAACTGGCTCTCGCCTGCCAGCGCGTAGCATGTGGTACCGCCCTTGCGCAGGCAGTGGAACTCGCCCCGGTAGTACCAGCAGCGCGGCTTCTGGCAGATGTTGCCGCCGATGGTACCCTGGTTGCGGAGCTGTGGGCTCGCCACCGCGGCCGCGGCCTGCGCCAGCGCAGTGAACGCGCTGTTGACCAGTGAATCGCTCGCGACGTCCGCGATGCTGGTGAGGGCGCCGATACGCACACCGGCGTCGCCAATCCGGTCGATGCCCTTGAGCTGCTCGATCCCCGAGAGGCTCACCACCTTGGAGCACAGGAAGACCTCGTCCCGCAGGCAGCCGATCAGGTCGGAGCCGCCGGCGCAGGGACGTGCGTCGTCGGTTCCCAGGTGCTGGAGCGCCTCGTCGAGAGAGGTCGCGCGCACGTAGCTGAATTGCGGCAGCATGGCTCACGCCCCCTTTCCGGCGTCGGTCAACGCCTGAACCACTTTGAGCGGACTCGCGGGTGTCTCGGTAATGCGCACGCCTGTTGCGTCGTAGATCGCGTTGGCGAGGGCGGCCGCAGTGGCAATCGTAGCCGGCTCGCCGATCCCCTTCGCCCCGGCGATGTTGGCCTCGGGGTCGGGCACGTCTATCGGCACACAGGTCATGTCGGCCGGTACGTCGAGCGCGGTGGGCAGCTTGTAGTCGTGCCAGTTCTTGTTCACCATCTTGCCCGTCTGGTCGGCATCGAGCACGCGCTCCTCGGTCATGCCGAGTCCGATGCCCATGGTGATGCCGCCGAACACCTGGTTCTGGTAGGTGAGCCGGTTCATGACCCGCCCGCTGTCGTGGGCGGCCACGAAGCGCACGACCTTCACCTCCCCGGTCTTGGTGTTCACCTCCACCTCGCAGAACTGCGCCGCGAAGGGGCAGGTCACCTTGTCGGCCGGGTTGGGGCCGCGGTGGGCCACACCGGTGATCATGCGCCGCCCCCGGATACTGCGCAGCTCGAACAGGGACTTGGCCCGCGCAGGGTCTCCGCCTGGAACGACCTTACCGTCCTCGAGCGTCAGCGAGGCGGCATCCAGCTCCAACTCCTCGGCCGCCAGCGCGAGGATCTGTCGCTTGGCGTCAATGGCGGCCGCCCGGACGGTGGGTGATTCGGTCGGCACGGTCTTGCTGCCGCCGCTCGCTGTCGCGTACGCGGTGGTGCCGGTGTCGGCGTGGTCGATCTGCACGCTGTCGGGGTCCACGCCCAGCTCCTCGGCGACCACCATGGCCATGACCGTCTTGGTGCCGGTGCCGATGTCGCTGGCCCCCATGTTGAGGTTGACGCTGCCGTCGGCGAACACCTTCACGAACACGGTACAGGGAGGGCCGCCGGCACCGTAGCCCCAGAGGCTGCCGGCCATGCCCACGCCGCGCTTGAGGTGTTCCTCGCCGTCCGCCGCGGTCGCCGCGCGGGCCTCGCTCCAGCCAAACGCCTTGGCGCCCTCCTCGAGGCACTGGCGGAGGCCAGTCGTGGTGTAGGGCCTCCCGTTCCGTGCCTGACTGATGGTCGGGACGTTCTTGAGCCGCAGCTGCACCGGGTCCATGTCGATGGCCTCGGCCAGCGCGTCCAACATCTGTTCCAGCGCCCAGGAGCATTGTGGGTGTCCCGGGGCGCGGAAGGGACGTGCGGGTCCTGCGTTGATGAAGACGTTGGTGAGCTCGGTGCGGACGTTGGGACAGGTGTACAGATCCCGCACCTGCCAGTCGAGCAGCGAGACACCGCCGGCGGGGTACGCGCCGCTGGCGCCGCTTCCCACGTACTCGAATGCCGTGAGCGTGCCGTCCCGCTTCACCCCCGCCTTGAGCCACATGTTGCTGGGCGGCCGGTTCCCCACCGCGAGGTAGGTCTCC
>JBDGXT010000028.1:0-15282 GCA_039584455.1 Gemmatimonadota bacterium | reverse complement strand
TGATCCACGTAGGAATCCATGCGGCCGGCCGTCGTGGGGCCGAACGAGCCCGACGGCATACCGTCGGGCGTCTTGGCCGGCCCGGCATAGTAGACCGGGTGGTCCTTCATGTACCGCGGCATCTCCTCGCCGCCGTCGAGCCGCTCCTTGATCCTGGCATGAGCGATGTCGCGGGCCACGATCAGCGTGCCCGTGAGAGACAGCCGCGTCTTCACGGGATGCTTGCCCAGCTCGGCCAAGATCTCGCTCATCGGCCGGTTGAGGTCGACGGCCACGACCCCGCGCTCGTCCTTCTTGCGGTAGCGATCGGGAATGAACCGGCCCGGATCCCGCTCCAGCTCCTCCAGCCAGATGCCGTCCCGGTCGATCTTGGCCTTCACGTTGCGGTGCGCCGAGCAGGACACTCCCATGCCGACCGGACAGGACGCGCCGTGACGCGGCAGCCGCACGACTCGCACGTCCAGCGCGAAGTACTTGCCGCCGAACTGGGCGCCGATGCCCGTCTGCTCTGCCCGCTCGAGCAGCCTCCGCTCCAACTCGACGTCGCGGAACGCCTGTCCCCCATTGCCACCCCCCGTGGGAAGCCCGTCGAGGTAGCCCGTGGTGGCCAGCTTCACGGTCTTGAGGGTCGCCTCGGCCGAGGTTCCGCCGATCACGAACGCCAGGTGGTACGGCGGGCAGGCCGCCGTTCCCAGCGTCTTCATCTTCTCGGTGAGAAACGCCTCGAGCATCTCCGGATTGAGCAGCGCCTTGGTCTCCTGAAACAGGTAGGTCTTGTTGGCCGATCCCCCGCCCTTCGCCACGAACAGGAAGCGATACTCCATCCCGTCAGTGGCGTGGATGTCGATCTGCGCGGGCAGGTTGTTGCCGGAGTTCTCCTCCTCGTAGAGGGTCAGCGGAATCGTACACGCCGCGCGTCAGGGACTCCTCGTCCCGCCCGCCGGTCCAGATGTGTTGCCCCTTCTTGGCGTAGATGGTGGCCGTCCCGGTGTCCTGACAGAAGGGGAGCACGAAGCCAGCCGAGACTTCGGCATTCCGCAGCAGTGCCAGCGCCACGCCGCGGTCGTTCTCACTCGCATCGGGATCGTGCAGGATCGCCGCCACTTGCTCCAGGTGCGCCGGCCGCAGCAAGAACGAGGCGTCACGCAACGCCTCCCGCGCCAGGAAGGCGAGACCCTCCGGGTCCACCTTCAGCACGTCCTCTCCCTCGAAGGTCGTGGCCGTCACGTAATCCTTGGTCAGCAGCCGGTAGGGCGTGTGATCCTGCGCGATGGGAAACGGATTCTGATAGGCAGGCACTGCCATCGTTCCACTCCTCCTCCCTATGTGCATCAGCGGGCGCGACCGCCGGTTACACCGGCGTCGCCACGCGGCTCTACCCAGTCACTCCTGGCTAGAATTCTCGCACAATCGCGAAGGAGAAGCCATCGCCGCTACTGCCCCTCGGTCATCTCGGCCAGCCCAACCACGGTCCCGCACGGTGCCCGCACGAAGATCTCGCGGGCGCCGTAGGACGTCATGCGCTCCGGCACCACGACCTCCACGCCCTCGAGCTTGGGAAGGATCGCTTCCAGGCTCTCGATCTCGATGAACAGCGCTCCCGAGCGCGCGAAGGGCCCCTCCGCGAGCGCCGGGACGTCGTCCTCAAGGCTCGCGCGGCTCTGGTACATCACCTCCACTGCCCCGCTCTCGACGGCCGCGAACCCCAGGGCCTCGCCATGCGGAACCTCGATCGTCTTGGTGAACCCGAGCCGGTCGACCCAGAAGCCGAGGCAGGGCTCGATGGCCTCGACGAAGATCACGGGGGAGAGCTTCTTCATGGGACGGTCCTGGTGCTGGCCGGTCACTGCCGTGAGGAACGCGACGGGCGTGATCAGCAGAATGAGAATGAGAGTGCGCATGAAACCGAACATACACCGAAAGCGGAGCCGCGCAAGCCGCCGCGAGGGAGACCGCAGCTACTCGGCAGCGTAGCGCGGATCCTCGCGAGCCAGCGTGATCAACTGCTTGATCGACTCGGTGATGTCCCTAGCCAGCGTGTCCCCGGACCTGAACTCGATCACCATGCTCCCACGCGCGGGCAAGTCCCACTCGGTGACGTTGCCCGACCGCTGCACGTTCTTGAGCTTGGTCACCACGTCGCCCTGGCACCCGATCATCAGCACGGTGTGATCTCCGCGATGATGTGCCTGGATGTGCTCGAGGTTGATGGTCCGGATGCTGGTTTCGTAGATGTTCGTGACTTCGCTGTTCTGGTCTGTCTTGGTCACGTGGATCACCAGGGTGCCGCCTCGCCGGAGGCTCAGCTGTGACGCCGTGTGCTTGCCACCGTGGTCGTAGTAGGAGTTCTCCTGCAACATCTGGTTGATCCCGCGAAGCACCTCGTCAACGGTGCGTTCCTGGGCGAGTCCGCTGTCCGTCCACCAGACAGCGAGCCCCGCGCCGAGCACCAGCGCTCGCACGATGGTTCTCATGGCCTGTGGCCCTCAAATGGACAACTTGATGGGAATGAAGCGACAAGACCTCGGCGCTCCCCGATCGACCGGACTGTCGTTCCGCGCCGCCGCTGGAGGGAGGAGGGGGCGTCGGCGCTGCGGCCGGGACGCATAGGACCTCCCGGAGACGTCCCTTTGGGTAATAGGGGGGGCACGGCCCGCAAGGTCAAGCCGGTCGGGACGAAGAAGACTCCCCGGCCGCCGGCCGGGGAGTCGCTACGCATCTCGCTGGACGAGGGGGCTAGAAGCTCAGCGAGAGCCCCAACCCCAGGTCGCCGCTCGGCAGCACCATGGGGGTGGCCGGAACCCGGTGCATCGGCAGCTCGCGCCAGATAGTGCCCTTGAGGAAGTACCCGATCACGCCACCTACCAGCGCGCCTGCCACCATGCCTCCTCCGATCTTTGCGAAGTACTCCCCAACGTTGCACTCCGAATCGATGGTGGAGCAGTCGGCGACGACCCGAAAGGTGACGAGCCCGCCAATCGTGAGGCCGCCGATGATCACACCGACCTTGGTGCGTCGGTGCTCTCCGACCGGAATGGCCACGCGGCTGATGGAACTGCGGCTGACGACCACCTCGGTGTCCTTGTACCCTCGCGGTCCCTTGGTCACGAACAGCACCAGTCCCGCGTCGTTCGCGCTGACCAAGGTCCCCTCCAGCCAGTCGCTCGCCATACGGGGTGCCATGACGCGCAGTCGCGAGCCCTCGTCGATGAGGGCCTGCTCCGGCTCCTCCTGAGCCACGGCGGGGCGCAGCGGCGCGAGGGCCGCGACGCACAGCAGAGCGATGGTCACGCGCACGATCACTCCTCCACGCTGTGCCGTCGCACGGTGGAACCTGGGCGAGCTACCCATCTCAGTTCGGCGGCTCCTCGCCGCCACCACCGATACCGATGAGCGGCACCTCGTTGGCGATCTGGATGTCGATCAGCATCCGGATGTGCCGCTCGGACTGTATGAAGCGGGCCGCCACCACCGCGTCGAGCGCGGCGGACACCTTTCCGTAGTAGGTGTGCAGCAGCTCCGCCTTCTTCGCTTCGTACGCGAAGAAGCCCTTGATGATCTCGTCCGCGATCTCGGGCGTCATCGACATCTGGTTGTCGAAGTAGCGCTGAGCCATGGCCATGCGGAGCTCGCCGATCTCGCGCTGCTCCGCCATGAAGTCGTTGTAGATGGGCCAAAAGACATCGGCCTGCTCGTCGGTGAGCATCATGGCCTGCTGCATGATCTCGGTCTTCTGCGCCGCCACCTCCGAGCGAAGCGCCTCGAGATACGGGTTGCCCTGCGCCCGGGCCGCCCCGGCCACGACCAGGAAGGCGACCGCCACCGTGACACCTCGAGTCAGTGTGTTCCCGTTCATGACCGACCCCCTCGTACGGGTTGCGAGGACCGTGGTGGGACTAAGGCTAATCGCACCGCCCCCGACAAAAGTCAAGGCGTGCCGGGCCAGCCGGGCGCCGTCGCGACAGAGTGCAACGCCTCGAGCGCGAGCTCCCCGACCCGCAGCATCCCTTCGACGTTGATGAGCCACGGATCGTCGGACGCCGTGTGGTACTCGTCGTGCGTACCGGTGTAGAGGAAGATGGCCGGCCGGCCATGCTGGTGGAAGCACACGTGGTCGCTGCCGTAGAGACGCTCATCCCGGAAGGAGATGCCCAGCGCCGACTGGTTCGCGAACGCGAGGACGAGCTCCCAGGCCGGCACCGATGCCGCGCCATTCACGATCAGGAGATTGTCCCGCAAGCGGCCCACCATGTCCAGGTTCACCATCGCCGCCAGGTTGTCCATGATCACGGTGGGGTTGTTGCAGAAGTAGAACGACCCGAGCAGCCCCTCTTCCTCGGCGCCGTAGGCGTGGAACATGAACGACCGCCGCTCCCGCCCGGCACCCACGCCTTGCAGGTAGTAGTCGCTGAGGTAACGCGCCAACTCGAGCATCAGGGCCGTGCCGGAGGCGTTGTCGTCCGCGCCGTTGTACACGATGATCGAGTCGGCGGACACCCGCTGCCACCCCAGATGGTCGTAGTGGGCCCCCACGATCACCCACTCGTGTCCCAGGGGGCCCGCCCCCGGCAGCACACCCACCACGTTCTGCGATTGCAGCGTGTCGTGGAACGTGAAGTCCTGAAAGTAATCACCGGCGCCCGGTTCGAGTCCGTAACTAATGAACTCGTCACGGACGTACTCGGCGGCCTCCCGCTCGTATACCGATCCGGCGCCCCGGCCATAGAGGCTGTCGTCGGCGAGGAACTCGATATGCCGCTCCAGCGCGACGCCATCCAGCGACGGGGTGATCTCCGGCTCCACCGAATCACAGCCGGCGAGCAGGGCAAGACCCACGAGGAGGGCTGCCCCTTCACGCCCCGATCGCATCGACCTCGATCTCGAAGAGTAGGTCATCGCGACACACGGTACCCTGGGTGATGATCACCGGCAGCGGCGGAAGGTCCCGCTCCCGGCAATAGCGCTCGAATTCGGACGTCTCGTGCTCTCGTTTGAAGTACACGATCCCGCGCGAAACGTTCGCCCACCCCAGCCCATGGGTCCCCAGGATCGCCTCCACCGCCTCCATGGTGTGCTCGATCTGGCAATGCAGATCGCCCTGGTACACCGTGTCACCGCACGGATCGATACTGGCCGTACCCGACACGTAGACCTGCCGCACACCGCCGCGCACCACCTCGGCGGCGCGGCTGAACGAGCTGCGGTAGTCGGTGGCGGGGCACTGCAACGGGGACTCGACCTCCCGTACTTCGACCCCGGTACCCTTCGGTCGGAGCGCGACGGCCTGCGCCACAACCGACCGGCCAGCGGGGTTCGCGGCGCCGATCCCGGTGCTCGCGGGCAGGAAGCGGTCGAACACGCCGCGCTCCTCGAAGAACTGCGTGCGGACGGCATTGAACGGAGCGTACCACTCGAGAATCCGGTCGATGAAGAGCCAGGTTCGCACGACATGTTCGAAGCCCATGCCGGCCTGGCCGAGCGCGTCCTCGATACCGTCGAACGTCGCACGGGCCTGTGCCTCGCGCGACAGGGACAAATCCGCTGCACCGATGTCACCGAGCCAGCAGTGGTGCGCGTGCTCATCCTCCCACACGGCACCCACGGGTCGCCCCGCGCGCTCCAGGTACCGCACCGGTGCTCCCGCCACGACGGAGGCCTGCACGCCCGCACCGGTTCCCCCTTCGTCGATCCAGGTGACCGGCCAGGAAACGGCCCCCGCCGCCTGCTCGAGGGCCTGCATGCCTGCTGCGTGATAAGAGAGGGGAGCCACGACCAGCTGGGAGACGATCCGTCCATCCGGCGGCACGAGGGAGGGCAGCCGCTCCAGCAACGGCCCGGGGTCGGGGCCGTCGAGATTTCCCGACAGGTAGGAGACTCCGACGCCCCCGAGCACGACGGTGGCGCGCTCGAAGCCTCCCTGGATCTCCTTCCTCACCCCTACCGCCACCCGGCGTCCTCGATCATCTCCTTGAATGCCGCCTTCGCACTGTCGGCGATGTCACCGCCTGCCTCCTTGGCACGGTCGATCGCATCCATCCCCAACTCCTCCATTTCCTCCCGCGCGTGATCGATCGCCTCCCGCACGCGCTCATCCTCGCGCCGTGCCCGGGCGAGATACCCCACCGACACTCCCACCACGAAGATGAGCAGGTAGCGGAGCAGGCGGGCGAAGAACCCAGCTCCTCTGTCCACGGCTACGACTCCCTCATGAAATCCGTGCTCAAGATACCATGCCGGCGCCCGCCGCCGCTCAGGGAATCGGCCGCGCCTCCCGCGCTCCGAGACTGGGGACGATGACGCCCGGAACCCCTGCGTCCTGCAGCATCCGGTTGAACGCGGGCACCTCGGACCGCAACATCACGTGCACCCGGTCGCGCAGCACCCGCCACTCCGCGTTGAGATCCTCGAACCGCTGGTACGCGCCCTCCGTGGGCCGCCCCTCGGGACCGCCGAACCCGTAGTTGTCCACCCCAGTCACGTGGGCGTAGAGCGCAAGATACTGGGTGTCGAGCTTGGGCGCGTAGCGCAGCGGATCCTGGTTGCTCTCGTTCTTGACCTGCCGCAGCTCCTCCTCGACGGCCGTTAGGCGGCTCACGAGCGAGTCGGCCGCGGCCGCGATCTCATCGGGGAAGCCCCCCTCGGTCACCCGCTCCCGCACGGTCTCGAGCTGCTGCTTGACACCCTGGATGTCGCGCGCCGCGTCGTACAGCTGGCTCACGGTGTCGCGAATCGCGACCGCGACGCGGAACTGCTCCTCGAAGTCCGCCTGCGTCACGTCGGTCAGGCGCGGATCCTTGTGCACCGTGAGAGCGCGCGTCTGGACCTCGCCACCCACCGAGAGCCGGACCTGGTAGCGTCCCGGCGGCGTCTTCACGCCCCCGGCCCACCCGGCGATCACCACACCACTCAGGGTATCCGGTCCCGCATAGGTGAGGTCCCACGCCAGCCGGCTCATCCCGACCTTGGCCGCGATGGGCTTCTGTCCCAGGGCCGCGGCGCCGGCCGAATCGGAGGTGAAGGTCCGCACGAGGCCCCCCTCCCCATCCAGGACCTCGAGGGTGATCGCGTCCGCCGGCTCCTGTGCCAAGTAGTAGTAGATGAGGGCGTTGCCGGCGAGCGCCTCCGGGGTGGGCTCGGGACCGCCGTCACTTCCCCGCGCGTTCACGCGGTACGCGTCGCGCGGCGCGTAGAGATGGAACGGTGACGCCGCGACCTCGGATGAGAGCTGCCGCAACGGCGTCACGTCGTCCAGGATCCAGAACGAGCGGCCCTGGGTGGCGAGAATGAGATCGTCGTGGGCCGCACGCATCCCGGTGACCGGCGTGACGGGCATGTTCAGCTGGAGCGGCTGCCAGTTGCGCCCGTCGTTGAACGAGACGAACACTCCGAACTCAGTACCCGCATAAAGCAGCCCCTGCCGCCCAGGCTCCTCCCGCACGGTGCGCACGGGATAATCGGCGGGAATGCCGTTCTTCCCGTCGGTCAACAACCGCCACGAGTCCCCGTAGTCGTCGGTGCGGAACACGTAGGGGGCCCAGTCGTCCATCCGGTAGCGCTGCACGGCGAGGAACGCGCGGCCAGGCTGATGCGGCGACAGCTCGATCTCGTCCACCGTTCCATAGCGTGGCATACCGCGCGGCGTGATCTCGGTCCACGTGGCCCCGTTGTCGCGGGACACGTGCACGCGGCCGTCGTCGGAGCCGGCCCACAGCTCCCCGGCGGTGTGTGGCGACTCGGCCAGCGAGAAGATCGTATTGAACACCTCCACACCGGTGATGTCGTGATCGATCGGGCCCCCGGCGTAGTCCTGGTGCTCCAACGTATTGGTGGTGAGGTCGGGGCTGATCGTCTCCCAGGTCATGCCGCCGTCGGTGGTGCGGTGTACGTACTGCGAAGCGTGGTACACCACGCTCGGGTCGTGCGGCGACACCAGGATGGGTGACACCCACTGGAAGCGGTACCTGAGGTTGCGGGCCGCCTCGCCCGATTGCTCCTGGGGGTAGAGCAGGATGTAGCGTCGCTGGTCCTGCGCCATGTCGTAGCGGTCGATGATCCCGCCGTAGCACCCCCCATACACCACCTCCGGATGGTCTGGGTGAACGCCCACCGGTCCGGTCTCACACCCGCCCACGTTCTGCCAGTGTTCCTTGGGATGGAGCGTGTTGGATGAGCTCCAGGCGAGGACGCTGATCGTCGTGTTGTCCTGCTGGCCCCCATACAACCGGTACGGGAAGGCGTTGTCCACGATGACGTCGTACAGCTCGGCGGTGGGCTGGTTCATGTAGCTGGACCAGGTCTCGCCCCCGTTCAGCGTCACCTGGGCGCCGCCGTCATTGGCCACCACCATAATCCGGTTGTCGCCGGGGTAGATCCAGAGATCGTGCACGTCACCGTGTGGCACGGGGATCAACTCGAACGTCGTCCCGCCGTCCACCGACTTATAGAGCCGGGTGTTCAGTGCATAGACCGTGTTCTCGTCCTGCGGGTCGGCCTGCACGTGGGTGTAGTAGAACGCCCGCTGGCGCAGCTTGTTGTCGCTGTTCACGTGCGCCCACGTGTCACCGCCGTCGTCGGAGCGGTACACCCCGCCATCGGGCTCCGCCTGGATGATGGCCCATACCCGCTCGGGGTTCGCGTGCGAGGCGGTCACGCCGATCTTGCCGACCAATCCCGGCGGCAGGCCGCCCTCCAGTTTCTTCCACGTGTCGCCGCCGTCGGTGGTGCGGTACACCCCACCCTCCTCCGACCCGCTGATCACCGCCCACGGCTTCCGCTCGCCGCGCCACATCCCGGCGTAGAGCACGCGCGGGTTGTCGAGGCTCATGGCCAAATCGGACGCGCCGGTGCTGTCGCTCAGGGCCAACACGTGCTCCCACGTTGCACCGCCGTCGCGGCTGCGGAACACACCGCGCTCGGGATTGCGGCCGAACGGGTGGCCCAGCGCCGCCACGTAGACCAGATCGGGATCCCGGGGGTGCACCTCGATGCGGCCGACCTGCCCTGCTTCGCGCAGTCCCAGATGCGTCCAGGCCTTGCCGCCGTCGGTCGAACGGTACACGCCTCGGCCGGTCGAGGTGTTGCCTCGGATGTCCGCGCTCCCCTGCCCCACGTAGATCACGTTGTGGTCCGATGGAGCGACAGCAACCGCACCGATCGATCCACCGAAGAACCCATCCGAGACATTGGCCCACGAGTTGCCCGCGTCCGTGGTCTTCCACACCCCGCCGCCGGTGGTCCCCTGGAAGAAGGTGTGTGGCCGGCCGGCCACACCGGTTGCCGCCGTGGAACGCCCGCCCCGGTACGGTCCCACCATGCGGTATCGCAGCCCGTGGAATAGGGTGGAGTCATGGATCACATTGCGGTCGCGCTCCTGGCTCCAGACCTGCGGCACGATGAGCGGCTGGAGCAGCAGTAGCACGGCAGCGACGCCCGGCAACACGAGACCATGGACTGGCATGACGACTCTCTTGTGGGGATGACGGATCAGAGATACGCCGCGCGCGCGCGGCCGGCAAGGCGGCGTTCGCTAGTTACGGACGAGCACGAACACGAAGGGGCGGTGTGGACCGCGGGTGAAATCCATGGCTCCCCGCCCCTCGATCCTCACCCGGCTGGTGATCGGCCCCTGGGCCACGATCGTGAGCTCCTCGCCGAAGATCAACGCGGGACCGCCATACCACACGTCCCCTTCGTCCCCGTTGGACTGCCGCACCAGAACTCCCATCAGCGCGACCCCCGGGAGTTGCAGGGTGTCACCGCACACTACGGCACCGCCCTGCACCGAGCCGGACAGCTCGAAGTCGATCAGATCGTCAGGCGGCGCCGCGGTCTGGACGATCTCGAGCGTGAACTCGATGGAGCAGAAGGAAGTTGACGCAGGAATGGTCTCGGCGGTGAGCAACCATGTCCCCGTGAGGTCTGGCACCTCACCGGGGTCGAGGGAATCCGAGCACGCTGTCACTGCGACTACCGCCATTGCCGCGACGGCTCGGCGCATTGGCCGCTCCTGTCGGAGTGCTGGGCGCTGCCGCTAGGGAACAGGCACGGCCACCGAGGGCGCCGTGCCACGAGAACCGTTACAGTGCCAGAATGGCGACCGAGATGAGGCCGCCGAAGATTGTCAGCGCGACGGGTACGAGCCAGCCCACCACACACACACCAACCGCGCGCAGCGTGCTCGTGTAGTCCAGGGCCTGTCGGACGGCCACGACCATGGCCACCAGCATCCAGATGTTGGCGAGGGGAACGACCACCCACTCCCCCACGACTGGGACGAGCCCCGCGACCCGCAGTAACCCGGGTGAGCTCGCGAAGCCGATCGTACGCAGCATCTGTCCGAAGTCGGCATGGGTCTGCGGCTCGGGGAAGACCCTGGTGCCGATGAAGTACGTGAGAAAGGCCCAGATGAACCAGCCGACGAGCGCGAGGGCCGCGGCGATGAGGAGCCCAAGGATGGTGACTCCCTCCCCCACGCCGGCGGCGACGCTCGAGAGCAGGACGACAGCCATCGCCTGGTTCAGGGCGGTGGGATCGGCCTCGACCTCCTCGTAGGTGTGGACGTCGAGTTTTGCCGCGCCAACCATGCGATCGATGAAACTGGCCATCGCGTACCTCCTGGCCTGCGGGTCGGCGATGAATTCGCCAATACTGTGGCCCGCGACCCGAATGCGCCAGGGGAGCGGCCCCGACCCGTGCTCGCCGACCGCGGATCAACGAACGCGACGTCGCGTGCGTCTCATCAGGCGATGACTCTCCCCCGGGCTTCGTCATACCCGACTGGAAAAGTCCCTTCCGAGACACTGGTGATCGACCACGTGATGCTCTACACTCCAGTGTTGAATCCGGGCTCACCCCACTGACGCTCTGACGACTTGAACGCACGACCCTCCTTCCGGCAGCACGCCGGCCGATGGATACTCGCACTGGTGGCGCTCAGCGTATGCAGCTGGGCTGCCACCGCACCCGCGTACGCCCAACGGCCGCGGGACGCCGTCCTGATCTTCCCGACGATCCCCGAGGACCGCACCGCCGACTCCACCTACGTCGTGGAGCTGGCCGCCGAGATGCGGGACGGACTCAAGCGCTGGAGGAGTCATGCGGTGCGCATGATCTTCTTCTGCCTCGAGGCCGACTTCTGCGACGAGCTCCCCACGGCTCGCTCGGCGTTCGAGACCGCCCGCCTGCTGCGCGCGGATGTCTACGTCACGGGCGAGTTCCGGCGGGCGTCCCCCGCACCCGAGGTCACCCTGCGCATCCTGGAGACGGCGCGCCGGGGTGGGGTGCCGCACTTCACGACATCGGTTACCGTGCGGAGCGACACGGCGCTCGCAGCGGCCGACTTCGCCAAGCTGGTGCGCGACGTGTTGAAGGACACGCTGGTGACCGTCATGCGCGCCTCGCGGCAGGCGAGCGAATGCTGGGAGCGGGTGCGGGACCGCAAATACGATGACGCCCGCGAGCGCGCCGAGCGGGCGTTCCGGGACTTCCCCAACCACCCGTCGGCTGCCCGGTGCCTGTCGTACGTCTACCTGGCGAAGCAGGACTCCGACAGCCTGCTGTGGGCCCTGCAGCGGGCCGTCGCGGGGGACCCCACCATGGCGGACGCCTGGGAAGAGCTCGGCCTCGAGTACGCCCGTCGGGGCGACGCGCTGCGCGCCGTGCAGGCCCGCATCGAGGAGGTGCGCGCCGATCCGGATAACGCGCCACGTCGCATGAAGGTGGCCCGCCTGCTCGACCGGATGGGCGAGGAGACGGCCGCCGTCGCCATGGTGCGGGAGGGAGCGGTGCGCGCGGGCGGTGACCTCGAATTCCGTCACCTCATGGCACGCATGTGCTACGACTACCGCATGTGGCGCTGCGCCCTGGAGTCGCTCGCGGAACTCTATCCCCTCGACTCGACGCTGGTGGGCGACACGACGTTCTATTTCCGCATCATCGCGGTGGCCCAGACGCTGGGGGATACGGCTGCGGTCGACCGGTGGACTGCCGAAGGTGTGAACCACGTCCAGCTCGTGGCTGATGACGCATGGGCGCGCGCAGAACAGACACGCCGCGAGGCGGAGCGTACCGAGGGGTTGCTGCACTCGCTCCGCATGGCCCGAGCGTCCCTGTTGGCCGACGTCGGTGAGCGAGATTCCGCCATCGCCATCTATCGCGGGATCGCGAGCGCAGACCCGGAGAACGCCAGGGCACCCATTGCCGCGGCTCAGGTACTCACCCGGGACCGGTTCCTCGTCCTGAACCCCGCGGTGCCGCTCGACTCGTCGGCGTTGCGTACCGCCGACTCGCTGCTGGCCAGCGCCGTACAGCGGTCGGACGACGAGCAGGTGCACCGCAGTGTGGCCCTGCTCTACTTCGAGGTGGGCGCTCGCCTCGTGCAGAACCGGGTCGCACCCACCATCGCGCTCAACTGGTTGGCCATGAGCGGCGTGGCGTACTTCTACCTGGTCGAGGACATGGATGCGCAGGTACGCGAGGTCCAGACCTGCGAGCTGGTGGAGTACGAGGCCGACCTCGTCGCCGAAGGCCTCACCCGCATGCCCGATGTCCGGCAGGAGTTTCCCACCATGGGCGAGGGCATTGCGAACGCGCTCGGCGCGTACGACGCGCTGATCCCAGCCTACCGTCGCTCGCTGCAGTGTGACGTGGTAACGCCGGTGCCGTAGGATCGTCAACCGCCAGACACGATGACGCCGAGGATCCGCTGTGCGGGTCCCCGGCGTCTTTGGTGCGTGCCGTCCGCCGGATTCCTTGCGCGGACGCTCCGGCCCGGCGAACGTTATGCGGCACCGCTCGACACGACCATCCTACGAGGACCATGACCGACCTGCACTTTGGCCCAACGGGGAAGTTCGAGGCGCTGACCGACGATGCGGTGATGCGGTTCGACCGCCGCGCGCTCAAGAAGATCGAGGCGTCCGACAACTTGAAGGAGTGGATCGACGTGGATCCCTTCCTGCGGGAGGCGAACGCCGTGCTCAAGGCCCAGAACGACGTGGAGGCCAGGAAAGCCGCCAAGCGGCTGCGTGGGCGCTGGTTCCCGTTTCACGCTTTGAACGAGGACAACCAGAAGCGCGTGGCGTGGCTCAAGGACCTGCAGGAAACCACCCTGACAGACGCCCACGAGCACCGGCTCAGCGGAGACCGCACCAAGCGACTGCTGGAGCAGCAGGCCCTCTGGCTCGCGCTGATGCGCACACCCATGGTCCTCAGCGACGACACGGCATGGAAAGAGGCGATCAAGAGCTGGAGCGCCGAGCTCAAGGAGGACGTGCTCACCGTGCCCGACCAGACCTCGGGGGTCGACCACAAGCCCCAGCCCCCAGCCGCCTCGTTCAAGACGCTGTCGCACGAACGGTTCCTGGCGGAGGCCCGCCTGCTGGCGATGGAGAGCCTGCACACGGCGTATCTCTGCGAGGCGGTGGACCCCCAGTTGACCGACGCCCAGAAGGCGGTCCTGCGGTACTTCTACGTGATCGGCCTGATGGAGGATCAGATCGCCAAACAGATGGGGTTGACGGCCGATGCGGTGGGGCAGCTGCGGCGCCGCGGGTTGGGAACCGTGCGCAAGGTAGCGGTGGGGTAGCGCTCAGCCCTCGTCAGCCACCTCGCGCGCAACCGCGTACAACAGGCCGGTGCCAACCTCTGGATACGAAGTCCACGCCAGGCGCTTGTAGCTGCCGTCCTTGCAGAGAAAGCGGTTCTTGAAGTAGAGCGTTTCGGCACCGGACGCCAACTTGCTGACCTCCGCAACGGTGTCCGTACGGTCTTCGGGGTGGATGAGGTTCACGAACGGTGTTCCCAGCAGCTCCTTGGCCGTGTAGCCCAACACCCGCTCGAATGCAGGATTCACCCGCTTGAAGAACCCGTCCACCCCCGCGATACAGAGCAGGTCCAGCGCATAATTGAAGAAGCGCTCCACGTCGTACAGCTCGTACTCCCCGGAAACCGCCGCCGTCAGGCCCACGCCGCAGGCGTGGCAGTAGCGCGCGTCTGGGACGAGCTTCGCGTTGCAGCGTGGACAGTTCTCCAAGACCGCACTCCAGGTTGAACGGGCATCCGGTCCACCGTCCCAGAATTTTGGCGACTGCCTCCTAATAAGACAACAGGGCCCCCGAAAGTCCGAAGGCCCTGTATCAGAGGTCGGAGCGGCCGTCTGTGCCCCGCGGCGCCCACCGCCGCACTCTACGCCGGGCTGGGCGCGGCGGCGCGGCGGGGCCCACCCACCGACGTGAGGAACGCGAGGAAGTACATCGCCAGTGCCAGCATGTACAGCGACCGGAACCCGAAGTACATCGAATTGTACTCGAGGAATCCCCCCAACATCGCCCCAAACAAGTTGGACGACAGCGCGACCGCGACCGAGCGGGATCGCTTGAGCTCCGTGGAGAACGCGAACCCCGAGAAAAACAGCGGCAGCGTGAGCAGCGCCGTCAGGAACACCCGCGCGCCCCAAGCGGGCACAGCGCTCAAATCGGCCGTCGCCAGAAGCATCCCAGCCAGCAATGAAACACCCAGCAGGCCGTAGACCACCGCCGGATGCGGCACCCCAAACCGGATGACCACGAGGTTTGCCAGGAAGGCCATGATGAGGATCGCGGCGATCACCGCCCCGACGACGACCCAGGTGCTGCCGTAGACGAGCGCGAGCTCCGTGATCCCCTTGGTCTCGATCAACATGAATCCGGCGCCGAGGAAGAAGCACGGGGCAGACCACGATCCCCGCGCTGCGGGCGTCGACTCGCGGATCATCAGCAGGGACACCAGCAGCAGCACCGCGATCATGGCCACGTACGTGCTCGGGTACTTCCGCTGCGGCATGTAGAAGAAGGGCCAGTCGTCGGTGGAGACGTTTGCCCGCAGGGTATCCTGGGCGAACAGCGTACTCTGCTGGATGTAATCCCCGGCCACCGGGGTGACCGGGCCGCTCATGTCCTCCCCGACCACGAACGTGTAGCCCTTGTCATAACGGGTCCGGAACATCCTCGGGGGCTGGCCGTCGAACGCTTGCTCGAGCATCAGGTAGAGCTTTCGACCGAGTTCGGCACTCACGACGGCGAAGGTGAGACAGATCAGCCCACCCTCTCGCAGCCTGGCTCGCGCTTCCCGGAACGCCTCCACCGTGTAGACGTAGCTGTCCAAACGCACGCCTGCCCGCCCGGAGAGCAACGTGTGGGAATCGAGCAGTCCGTACACGATGAGGTCGTAGGTCTCATCGGTGCGGCGGACGAACTGGCGGGCGTCCCCAACGATCACGTTCACATTGGGTGCGGCGTACGGCTC
>JBDGXT010000239.1:0-4214 GCA_039584455.1 Gemmatimonadota bacterium | reverse complement strand
GACTCCCACAGACGTTCGCCGCAGGGTTCTGTTCATCGAGGACGAGGCCGACCTCCGCAGTGCCTACCAGCGCGCCTACGGAGCGCGCTACGAGATGGCATTCGCGGGGACCGGGGCGGAAGCGCTTCCGCAACTCGCGAGCTTCAAGCCGGATGTCATTGTGCTGGACATGCGGCTCCCCGACACCGACGGCATAGACCTTCTGCGCCTGATCCGCGCCGATCACCCCGATACCCCGGTGGTGATCACTACCGCGTACACCAGCATCGAGCCGCTGGTCGAAGTCCTGGGCATGGGACACAGCGGGTATCTCGTCAAACCGTACACGCTGGATGAACTCGCGGAGCGGATCGATGCCGCAGGCTGATCCCACGCTCTCTCTCCACGGCGTCTTTCGCCGTTTCGGCTATCGCTGGGCGGTCCGCGACGTGTCTCTCGAGGTGGCCCCCGGTGAGGCGGTCCTCCTCGTGGGCGGCAACGGGGCCGGGAAGACGACCCTGCTGCGCGTCGTCTCGGGACTGCTCAAGGCTTCCAAGGGACGGGTCGAGCGGCATGGCGCCATCGGGATGGTGGCGCACCACACGATGATGTACGATGCCCTCACCGCGCGTGAGAACCTCCGCTTCTTCGGCCGACTGCACGGCACGAGCGATCGCACCCGGATCGACTCCCTACTGGATCGGATGGGCCTGTTGCACGTGGGCAATGAGCGTATCGGGACCTTCAGCCGGGGCATGCTCCAGCGACTCGCGATCGCCCGGGCGCTGCTCCCGGAACCCCACGTGCTCCTGCTCGACGAGCCCCTCACCGGCCTCGACGATGCTGCGTCGCACACCGTGATCGAGGTGCTGGCTGAGCTGAAGGCAAGCAGGGCGGGGATGATGATCGCCAGCCACCAGCTGGTCGAGCTGGTGGGCTCCGCGGACCGGGTCGGGTACATGGTATCCGGGCGGATCTACGACACGCTGCGCGCGTGCCTGGCGGTGGCGGGCAAGGACCTGCTGGTCGAGCAGCGCACGAAGACCGCGCTCTTCTCGTCCCTGGTGTTCGCGATCCTCGTCCTCACGATCCTCTACTTCGCGCGGGACGCTACGGCGGTGAGCGACCTGGATCTCGCCCCGGGGGCACTCTGGGTGACGTTCACGTTCGCGGGAATGCTCGGGTTGAACCGAGCCTTCCTGTTGGAGCGGGAGAACCGGGCGGTGGATGGCCTGCGGCTCAGCCCGGCCACGGCGACGGCGATCTTCCTCGGCAAGGTGCTGGGCAATCTCGTGTTCGTGGGCATCGTGGAGCTGGTGTCGCTCCCGCTGTTCATTCTCTTCTACGACGTTCCGATCTGGCGCCAGCTCGGGCTCCTGTTGCTGGTGATCTTCCTGGCGACGACGGGTTTCGTGGCTGTGGGGACCCTGTTCAGCGCCATGGTGGTGCGCACGCGGTTCTCGGAGGTAATGCTCCCGGTGCTGCTGCTGCCGTTCCTGTTCCCGCCGATCGTCGCGGCGGTGCAGCTCACGCGGCGCATCGTGGCACTGCGTCCGTTCGATGAGTTGACGGGCTGGCTTAGCATGCTGACGGCCTTTGTCATTATCTTCTTCACTCTCTCACTCCTTCTTTTTGAGGCGATTCTGGAAGAATGACACGCCGTGAACGAGCGATCCGGTCCGCGCGCCGTGGTACCGTGATCACCGGACTGGCGCTCCTGGGGCTGACCGGGGTGTACGTACGCGCCCTCATCTACACGCCGGTCGAGCGACTGCAGGGGCTCGCACAGAAGATCTTCTATGTTCATGCGCCGGCCGCCTGGGCTGGACTGCTGGCGTTTGCGGTGACGGGGCTGCTCAGCCTGCTGTATCTGATCACGAGGGACCGCAAGTTCGACCTCGTTGCCAGTTCGTCAGCCGAGGTGGGCGTGGCGTTCTCCGTCGTGATGCTCACGACGGGCCCGCTCTGGGGGAAACCGGTGTGGGGCACGTGGTGGACCTGGGACGCCCGGCTCACGTCTACGCTGTTCATCTTCTTGCTCTTCGTGGGCTACCTCGTGCTGCGGGGTGCGTTCAACGACTTCGAGATTCGGGCGCGGTTCTCCGCGGTGCTGGGTGTGATGGCCCTCGCGCTGGTGCCCTTCATTCACGTCACGGTGTACTGGTTCCGCACGCTGCATCCCGAGCCGGTGCTCCTGAAACCGGAGCGACCGTCGCTCCCCGGCTCCATGCTTACCACGCTGCTGCTCTCGGTCGGAGTGTTCACGGCGCTGTTTATCGGCTTCCTGCTTCAGCGCCACGCGCTGACGGTGCTGCGGGACATTCGGGAGGAGGAGACGGTCGATGCAAATGCCTGACAATGGGGGCTACATGGTGGCCGCGTACGTCATCGCGGTGGTAGTCGTGCTGGCCTACGCCATTTCACTCGTGGTTCGGTTAGCCAAGTTCAAGGATCAGTAGAGGGCGAGGGCCACCGCGGCTCCCAGCCCGGTGGCCACGAAGTTCACGCCGTCGTTGCCCAACCATCGGAGTCCACGCACGGGTCGTGCCCGCTCGCCACAGCGGTGCACGGCCCATTCGGTTTGCACCGCGCAGCGGTCGCAGTAGTACACCCCCTGGAGGGTAGCGCCGAGGACCGAGTCGGCGAGCATGCCGAGGGTGCCCCCAGCGACCGCTGCCAGGGAGACGGCTGTCGGGATCCCAAGCACCACTGCCAGGCAGCCCATCACCGTGGCGCCCAGCAGCCCGCCGGCAGTGCCCAGTGCGGTCACGCCTCCCGACGTGCCGGGTGTGACGGGTCGCCCCGACGTGATCAACCGGGTCGGTCGGGTCGCGCGCGCGCCGATCTCGGTGGCCCACGTATCGGCCTGGGCGGTGGCCAACGCCCCCGCCATGACCGCCCAGCCGGCATCGCCGGCGGTCAGGAGCAGGGCGCCGGCCGCGGCCCATGCGCCGTTCGCCAGCACCTGCCGCCCGGTGCGGCCGTGCCGCTCGGTCGTGGGCAGCTCGGCGCGAGATATGCTGGACCGATAGGTGAGGGCGCTGCCGGAGACGAAGAACAGGGCCAGCAGGGCCGCGCCCGGGAGGCCGGCAGCTGCAAGAATCGCCGCGCCCACGAGGGCGGCGGCGACGGTTCCACTCAGGGTGAGCCAGCCGATCGCGCGTCCCGCCAGGGCCAGCCCGGCGGCCAGCGCGGCCGCGGCCGCGGGTGTCATGGAGCCTGGTGCTCTCCAGTCTCGAACAGCAGCTGCTGGAGGATCCGCTTCTTCAGCGCGTCGGGGGCTCCCTGGACGCGCGTGCGGGCTTCGAGGAATCGCACGTAGGAGTCCTCGAACTTGGTGATGGCGAGGCACGGGGCGCACTTCTCGAGGTGAATGCGCACCTCATTGGAGCGCACCGGGGTGAGCTCCTTGTCGATGTACTCATACAGGCGATCGAGGGCCTCGCCGCAGTCGATGTCTTGAGGCTGTTGGTCCGTCATGCGTCCTCTTCCTTCCGCCCTTTGATGTACCCCATCTCCACGGCGTAATCGTGGAGCTCTTTCTGGAGCGCCTGCCGCGCCCGGAACAGACGCGACTTCACCGTTCCGACCGGCACCTCGGTGATCTTGGCGATCTCGGCGTAGGGAAGCCCCTCCACGTCGCTCAGGACGAGGGTCTCCCGGAACTCGTCGGGCAGGCGATCGATCGCCTCGAGGACTTCCTCGTCCACGAGCTGATCGAAGAAGGTCCCTTCGGGATCAACGTCCTGCACGTGGTGGAACACCGTGAACGGCTCGAGATGTGTGACGTCCACCTCGGTCGCCGCCCGTTTGGCCTTGCGGTATTCGTTGATGAACGTGTGGCGCAGGATGGTCAACAGCCACGCCCGGACGTTCGTGCCGGGGCGGTATTGATGCCATGACCGGAAGGCCTTGAGCATCGTCTCCTGGGTGAGATCCTCTGCCTGGGTCTCGTTTCCCGACAGGCGAAGAGCCACCCGGTAGACGGTGTCGAGGTGGGGCAGCGCCTCCTCCTCGAAGCGGCGCCGGTCAGCTTCGGTAGCCACGATGCAGCATACATTCGCCTTGCGACCCGATCGGCGCAACGGCTCTGGTATCGCGCCCGACCTTGGGCTAACTTGCGCGCCGAATCCACCGGTTATCTCACTCCTTCCATGAACACCCAACCCGGCCGTCCGGTTCACGCGATCGTTCCGCTGTCGGTGCTCGAGGCGATGCAGCACCTGGATTCGCCC
>JBDGXT010000238.1:0-4785 GCA_039584455.1 Gemmatimonadota bacterium | reverse complement strand
TCACGGCCATCGCGGTCCCGGTACCCGTGCACACGCTGGAGGTGACGCCCGAGTCGGCCGAGCTGCAACTGATCGTGAGTCCGACAGTGCAGCTCGATGTCGTACTGAAGGACGCCGACGGCAATGTCCTCACAGACCGTGATGTGGAGTATGACAGCAGCGATGAGGATGTCGCGACGGTCGACGAGAACGGTCTGGTGACCGCCGTGGGCGAGGGCGACGCCACGATCACCGCCACCAGCGGAGGAGAGAGTGATGACGCGGCGATCACCGTGCAGCGGGCGCCCGTTCACACCGTGGCCGTGGAGCCTACTAGCTTCGCTCTGGTGGTCGGTGGCGACCCCAGCACGCAGCAGCTGACCGTCACCCTGCGGGACGAGGCCGGGAACGAGCTCACTGGTCGCGACGTGAGCTTCTCGGTCGACCCGATGGGCGTGGTCACGGTGACCGATGATGGGCTCGTGACGGCGGTGGCCGCGGGCGACGCGACGATCACGGTGACCAGCGAGGGCGTGGAGGGCGAGGCGACCGTATCGGTCACCGATGCGTCGGGGAGCGACGGGGACGTTTACGAACCAAACAACAGCTCGGAGACGGCGGCGGATCTCGGCACCATCAATGAAGCTAGGCCGCTCTTGATCCAAGCCAACTTCCACGATCCCGATACCGATCAAGACGACTGGTACTGGATCGAAGCGCAGCAGGGGACGCAGACCCAATGCAACCCCGTTAGCGACATGGAGGACTTCCGTTTCAGAGTGAGCCTCACCGGCATCCCCGTCGAGAGCGACTACGACCTGTACCTCTACGCGGACAACAACCCCAACAGCCCGCTCGAGGAATCGAGGCTTGGCAGCAATCTGCCTGATGCGGTCTCGCGGGACCTGGCAGGGGATTGCGGGGCTTCCGACAGGTTTGGCTTCTGGGTCCGGGTACAGCACTACGAAGGCCCGGCGACGACAGACCTGTACACCCTGTCCATGACCTTCGAGCGTCCCTAGACGGCTGCACTGGGAGAGATCGACCCACACGGCCCCGATCGCCCTGCGGTCGGGGCCGTTGCCTGTGAGGGCACCGGTCGGCGCCGTGTGAGGGGCCCGTGGATCTGTGTGAAGCCGCCGGGACCGCAGGTGCGGTTGACCTAACCCACCATCCTATCTATACTTAGCGCACCACATTACAGACGTGCTCCTCCGCCCGTCAACACTTATCGGCTCGGCGCGGCAGCCGGCACGGGCGCTCGCCCGACGACTGTCTCGGGAGCCAGGGCAGGGCACGTTGAAGCGCGACATCTTGATCAACGTCAACCCACGCGAGACTCGCGTGGCGATTGTGGAGGACGACCGCCTCGTTGAGGTCCTGCACGATCGACCGGATGTCCATCGTACGGTAGGGAACATCTACCTCGGCAAGGTCGAGGCGGTCCTGCCGGGGATGCAGGCGGCATTCATCAACGTCGGACTCGAGCGGAGCGCGTTCCTCCACGCCTCCGACCTGGTCGAGCCCGACGAGGACCTCGATACCGGCGACGGCCGCTCCTCCCGCAACAATCGCGGGATTCCCAACATCGCCGACCACGTGAAGCGAGGGCAGTCGATCCTCGTGCAGGTCACCAAGGAGCCCATCAGCACCAAAGGCCCCCGCGTCACCCGCCAGATCTCGATTGCCGGTCGCTTCGTGGTGTTCATGCCGTTCGCCTCGAAGGTGGGTGTGAGCCGCAAGATCGACTCGCGTGAGGAGCGCTCGCGGCTGCGCACCATGGTGGGCGGGCTAGTGCCGAAGAACTCCGGGGGCGTCATCGTCCGCACGGTGGCCGAGGATCTGACGGAGGGGCAAGTCAAGCAGGAGATCAAGTCGCTGCTCGCGCAGTGGAAGAAGATCCACCGCAAAGCGCACTTCGTGCGGCTCAAGGCGCCGGCTCTCGTGCATCGGGAGACCTCACTCGCCAGCGGGATCATCCGGGACCTGTTCAGCGACAAGGTGGACCGTGTGGTGGTGGACTCGAAGGAGGTCTACAGCGAGATCCGCCGTTACATGCAGGACGTGGACCCGGAGCTGGCGGACCGCGTCGGCCTCTACAAGCGGACTACCCCGCTGTTCGACGAGTACGATCTGGAGACCGAGATCCGGGAGCTGTTCAACCGCCGGGTGGAGTTGCCGACGGGCGGGTACCTGATCATCGAGCCCACCGAGGCGTTGGTCTCCATCGACGTGAACACGGGGCGGTACACCGGCCGCAAGGATCCCGAAAAGACCATCCTGCGCACCAATATCGAGGCGGCCCGGGAGATAGCGCGCCAGGTACGGTTGCGGGACCTCGGAGGGATCATCGTGACCGATTTCATCGACATGGAGTCGCAGGTCAACCGGGACAAGGTGCTGCACGAGTTGCGCACCCATCTCGGGCACGATCGGGCACGCACTCGCGCGTTCCAGGTCTCGCAGCTTGGGCTCGTGGAGATGACCCGGCAGCGGGTACGCCCGTCGCTGTGGGACAGCATGGCGTCCGGCTGCCCCGCGTGTGGTGCGACCGGCAAGGTGTTCCTCCCGGAGGTGGTGGTGCGCCGGCTGGAGCGCGCGCTGGCACGTGTCGCGGGCGAGAAGCGGGAGCAGCGCCTCACCGTGCGGCTGCACCCCGAGGTGGCGCTCTATCTCATGGAGCAGGAGCCCAATTTCCTGAAGAACCTCGCCCAGGCTACCAAGATCGACCTCGAGTTGCGGGATGATCCCATCGCGCGCATCGACGAGTTCCGACTGGTGGCGCAGCCGGCAGGGCGGGACGTGACGGAAAAGTACGCGGTGGCGTAACGACGGGAGCATCGCCGCTACTTGACCCAACCTCGTGCCCTGGGTAGAGTTACCGTCTATGTCATACGCGATATTCAGGGCCGCTGGGCAGCAGTTCCGGGCCGCAAAGGGGAAGACCGTGCTCGTTCCCAAGCTCGACGGAGAGCCGGGCGCGAAGGTCACCTTCGACGAGGTCCTGCTTTCCAGCGACGGCAAGAAGGTGAAGGCCGGTCAGCCGACCGTGAAGGGCGCCAAAGTGGTGGGGCAGATCGTGCGGCACGGCCGGCACGACAAGGTGATCGTGTTCCGCTTCAAGCGGCGCAAGAACTACCGGCGCAAGACGGGGCACCGCCAGGACTTTACCGAAATCAAGGTCACCGACCTCAAGCTCGGCTGATACTATGGCTCACAAGAAAGGCGTCGGCTCCAGCCGAAACGGACGTGATTCACAGCCCAAGTTCCTGGGCGTGAAGCGCTACGGTGGACAGCAGGTGCGGGCCGGCAACATCCTGGTGCGCCAGCGCGGCACCAAGTTCCATCCCGGCAGGAACGTGCGGCGCGCGAAGGACGATACCCTCTTCGCCCTGATCGATGGGGTGGTGAAGTTCGAGCACCTGAACAAGAAGCGTCTCAAGGTGAGCGTGTATGCGGAGGCCATGGCGTCCTGAGCGGGCAGCGGACTCCGAGTGCACATACGGCGGCGGCGGATTTCCAAGAGATCCGCCGCGTTTGCTTGCGTGCCGGAGGGGGTATACTTGGTGAGCCGAGCGGCGGTGCCCACGGGTAGCCCCGCCGCCCACCTCAGATTGACGCCCCAATCAGGGAGTCAGCTCCACGGGTGCTGCCGCACACTGGAGCCGCGTGCGCTCCAGCATCCAGCGCTTCCCATCCGCTCCCGTCACGACCACCGTGTCCTGCACCTGCATGGTTCCGTACTGACAGTCGAGACGGCTGACGCGCTCCCAGTGCGCCAACTGGTCCGTGTTCTTCGCGCAGCCGCCGATTGCCAACAGAAGGAGCACCAACACGGCACCCGTTCGGGCGCTGGTGCTACGATGCATCTCTGCCCGCCCTCCTGTTCTCTGGGCTGGGTGACTTGACTGGGGTCCCCTGGGGCGCACCTTGTTCTACTACTCGCATGTGAGGAGAGCGTGAGCTACGTCACAGTGTGCGGCTAACGTGCTGACGAGGCTGTAGTTGCGTCCATGCCCCGATTCCACCTCCATACCCTGTCCAGAACGCCCAACCTCACGGTCGGTGAGCGAGGTGAAGCGAAGGAGTGTCTCCGCTTCTCCAAGCAGCTGGCGGTGCTGATCTACCTCGCCTCCCGCCCGCAGGCCAAGGCTACCCGGGAGGAGTTGATCGGCTTGCTGTGGGAGGGCTCCTCCCCCCACGATGCGCGCCAGGCACTGCGCCAGGTGGTGTATCAGATTCGCCACGGAACCGACCGCGATCTGCTGAGCGGGGACGAGGTCCTCGTACTCCAACGGTCGGAGCTCGCCTTCGACGTGGACACCTTCCGTCAGCTTTCGAGCTGTACGAGTCCGACTTCCTGGCCAACGTGGCCCTGTCAGGTGCACGTGAGTTCGAGCAGTGGACGGAGGGCATGCGGCAGCAGCTCGCGGCCGAGTGGCGGCAGTTGCTGCGCACGCTCATTGCCCACGCGGTCGATGCCGGCAACTGGTCCGATGCTGCCGAGTACTCCACGCGGTTGATCGAGAGGGACCCCTACGATCTCGAGCCACGCCTCAAGCTGGTCGAGTTGCTGTCGCTCTCGGGTGACGAGGTGCGGGCCCAGGCCGCGGCCGAGGAGTTTCGCCGGGTGGCGGCGGAGATCCACGGAGAGCGCATGCCGCAGGTGCTGGAGGAGGCCTTGGCGCGAGCCATCACTCCCGCCGCGGTGCCCGACCGCCGACAGTCGCGCGGCTTCCCGCGCCACCCGGAGCTGGTGGGCCGTGCCGGCGAGTTCCGCTCGGTGGTGGACCGCTGGAGGCGCGC
>JBDGXT010000027.1:0-21456 GCA_039584455.1 Gemmatimonadota bacterium | reverse complement strand
CCGCTCTTGATCACGCCGGCATGCCACTGGAACCACGTGTTGGGCACTTCCCGACCGCTCGCTGCTGACACGCTAATGGACGCTCCCTTTACGTTCGAGACCAGAGCGGCCTACCTGGATGCCATGGCCGCGGAGCCCGTGGACCTGCTGATCATCGGCGGCGGGGTGACGGGCGCCGGCATCGCCCGTGACGCCGCCATGCGGGGGATCCGAACCGCGATCGTCGACAAAGGCGACTTTGGGTGCGGTACCAGTTCCCGCTCCTCGCGGCTCGTCCACGGCGGACTTCGGTATCTCGAGCATGGCCACCTGCGGCTCGTGTTCGAAGCGAGCCGCGAGCGCCGCATTCTCCAGAAGATAGCACCTCACCTCGTGTGGCCGCGGTCCTTCCTGTTTCCGGTACACGGCGGGGGCCGCGTTCCCCGCTGGAAGCTCGAGGCTGGACTCTGGCTGTACGATGTGCTGGCGCTCTTCCGCAATGTGCGCCGCCACGAGATGCTCGGCAAGCGGGGCATGCTGCGCGCGGAGCCGGGCCTGCGCTCTAAGGGCTTGAAGGGTGGCGCACGCTACTACGACGCCCAGTGCGATGACGCGCGGCTGGCGCTCGCCAACGTACGGGACGCCGCCAGGCACGGTGCGCTGGTAGCCAACTACGCCGGCGAGCAGCATGCGATCCGCGCCCTGGCGGTCGTGAATGCCACGGGGCCCTGGTCCGACGAGCTACGGGCATCGGAGGGGGAGAAGGCAGTGCTCCACTGCACCAAGGGCGCGCACATCGTGGTGTCTAGGCGGCGCATGGGCAATAACGAAGCCCTCATCTTCACCTCGCCCATCGACGGCCGCGTCATGTTCATGGTTCCGTGGGGGACCATTACGTACATCGGTACCACGGAAACGGAGTGCGAGCACCGGCCCGACGAGGTACGGGCTGACGCCGACGACGTGATCTATCTGCTGCGATCGGTCAACGCCTACTTCCCCGAAGCACGGCTCACGTTCGACGACGTACTGGCCACCTGGGCGGGAGTGCGCCCGCTCCTGCGGAAGGCTGAGTCGGAGGATCCGAGGGCGGTCTCACGGGAACACGCCATTCTGGAGAGCGCCACCGGCCTCATCTCCATCGTGGGTGGGAAGCTCACGACCTACCGCAAGATGGCCGGGCAAGTCGTGGATCTCGTATCCAAGCGATTACACGAACTCGATGGGCGACCCGTGCCGGCACGCGCGCTCACCCACAAGCGCCCGCTGCCGGGCGGCGAGATGCGGGACCTGGACCTGCTGATCGACTCCACGGAGGCCGACGGATTGCCTCGAGCCGTGGCCACGCACTTGGTCCACACGTACGGGAACGAGACGGCTGCCGTGGCGCGCCTCGCCACGTCCGAGCCCGTGATGGCCGAGCCCGTGGTTCCGGGGCACGCCACCGTCTGGGCGGAGCTCGTTTACGCGATGCGGCGGGAGATGGCCATCACCCTCGGAGACCTGCTGATCCGCCGCACGCACCTGTTCTACGTCGCTCCGGATCAGACACTGGAGCGGGCGCCGGCCGTCGCGCAGCTGGCGATGCGTGAGATGGGATGGGACAGTGCGCGGAGGAACGCGGAGCTGGATGCCTACAGGTACGAGGTCGCCAGGAGCATCGCCTTCCGCGAGGATGTCTGGGGCCCGGAGGACTAGCTGTCGGTGGCCTTCACGGTCGGGAGCTCCGACGCCTCGACGCGCTCATCGCGGAACTGCCGCGCCATCAGATACGCCTCCTTCAGGCGCTCCATGAGCTCTGCCCGCCGATCGTACAGGCGCTTGTGTGGCCGCGCCTTCCTCTTGGCCAGCGCATAGGAGGCGAGGAGGGGAAATCCCACCGTGCCATCACAGTAGCACACGACCGCATCGGGTAACCTGTCCGGGTCTACCTTCCCCCAACTTACGGCCTCGCCCGGGGTAGCCCCCGAGAGCCCGCCCGTGTCGGGGCGCGCGTCGGTGATCTGAAGGAAGTAGTCGTGCCCCACCTCCTCGATCCCCAGCACCTCCTGGATCTGCGGCTCCGTTTGGAGCACGAAGTTCTTGGGGCTCCCGCCGCCGATGATGAGCACGCCGCTCTTCCCACCACCACGCTTGGCGTCGAGCACGATGGCCGCCGTCTCATTGACGTCCGCCGAGACATCGTAAGCAAGCTGGTATCCGTCTAGGGCGATCTCTGCCACGTTCATCCCGATGGACGAGTCGCCCGGCGAGGACGTGTAGATGGGCACACCGCACTCGTGCGCCACCGTGAGCAGCGACTTGCACTTCAGGCCGAGCGCCCGCTCACGTTCCTTGAGGTACTTCCCCAGGAGAAAGTGGTACTCGGCGCTGCTCATGGGGCGCTGAAACTCGTCGTTCTTCGAGACGCCGCGGATGAACTCGTCGGTCCTGAGCAGGGCGCCGTAATCAACGTAAACGTCGTAGATCCGCACGACCCCGTGTTCCCGCAGGTCCACGTCGTCCGCGAAGGGGCTACCCCGGTGCAGCGAGTACCCAAGCGCAAAGTGGGCATCGTGGTAGAGGTTGGCACCGGTGGAGACGATCCAGTCGATGAAGCCGGCTTCGATGAGGGGAATTACGGTGGACATGCCTAGCCCCGCCGGCGTCATGGCGCCGGTGAGGCTCATCCCAACGGTCGCGTCCTCGGCGAGCATGCGCTCAGTGAAGAGCTGGCAGCTCTCTCGCAGGCGGCCCGCGTTGTAGGCCAAGAACGCGTTGTCGATCAGATCGGCCACCGTTTCGTCGCCCCGCAGTGGCTGGGGCGCGATCGGCTGCCCCCCGAGAAGCTGACTCTTGTGCTGGTTCATCTCATCATCCTCTCACGCTCGGCCTCCATTCGCTCCTTGGCATCACTGACGATCCGGACTACCTCCTCAGGATCATCCGTGACGTGGTACAGCTCGAGGTCCTCGGGCGAGATCTTCCCGTCCGCCGCGACCCGCTCACGCAGCCAGTCGAGTAGTCCGCTCCAATACTCGCTCCCCACCAGCACGACCGGCATGTCCCGTATCTTGCCGGTCTGGATTAGGGTGAGCGATTCGAACATCTCGTCCATCGTCCCGAACCCTCCCGGGAAGCAGACGAACGCCAGCGAGTACTTGGCCAGCATCGTCTTGCGTACGAAGAAGTAGCGGAAGTTGACGACGCGATCCAGATACTCGTTGGCGCCCTGCTCCAGGGGCAGCTCGATGTTGAGGCCGATGGAGAGCGTGTCGGCCTCCCGCGCTCCCCGGTTCGCCGCTTCCATGATCCCCGGTCCGGCACCGGTCATGATCGCGAATCCCTGCTGCCCCAGCAGGCGCGCCGTCTCCCTGGCCAGCTGGTACGTGGGATCGCCGGGCTCTGCGCGGGCGGAGCCGAAGATGGTCACGCACGCACCGACGTCAGCGAGCTCATCGAAGCCCTCCACGAACTCGCCGAGGATGCGGAGGGCGCGCCACGGATCGGTCTGTGTGAACGCCGCGTGCGTCGGTTCGACGGGGGACGTGAATAGTTGCTCGTCCGCCGTGACCGAGGGGCGCGGTCGCTTCGGCGACTCACCCTGTGAGGACTTCGATTGCTTGGACATTGTCGTCCGTCACGTTGTAGAAGAAGGGACTGAACCGTACGTGGCCGGGTCGCGCGTCCGCCACGACACGCTCGCTCGCCAACCGGGCTACGGCAACAGCCGGATCGTCACTGGGGATCATCACGATGGCGGCACGATCCCCGGCCGGGGACGCCACCTTCGGGGCAAACCCGGCGTCCCGCGCTCGGCCAATCAGGTCCTCGGTGAGCCCCTGGGTCACTTCGCGAATCCGATGTACGCCGATCTCGTGAATCATCTCCAGCCCGCCGAGTTGGGCGTACACGGCTGCCAGAGAGGGTGTCCCCTGCTCGAAGCGACGCGCGTCCTCGTGCCACTCGATGTTGCGCCGGTCGAACTCGAACTGGCGCGCGTGCGCGAACCAGCCGGTGACGGTGGGCGTGAAGCGGTGGGTCAGATCCTCGCGTACGTAGAGGAACACGATGCCCGGCCCGCCCAGGAGCCACTTGAGTCCACCGGCACACAGAAAGTCCACGCCGGTCTCGTGCACGTCGAAGGGCAGCTGCCCGACGCTCTGATAGGCATCCACGAAGCAGAGTGCTCCCTTGGCATGGGCGGCGTTGGCCACCGCCCGGATGTCCTGGATTGCCCCCGTAGTGAAGAACACGTGGGACGTAGCCACCAGCGCCGTCCGTTCGTCGATTGCCCGTGTGAGCGCCTCGACGGGTACCGTCACCCCGTCCGGGCTCCCCACGACCTCGACCTCCACACCCGCACTCCGCTTCGCGAGCCACTGGTACGCCACCGTTGGGAAGTCGAGCTCGGTGGTCACCACTTTGGGGCGCGTCGTGTAGTCGAGCGCGCCCGCCAGAACGGCGGTGGCCGTGGAGATGGAGGCGTGGAGTGCGATTTCGCCGGGCCGCGCCCCGATCGCACGGGCATAGCCATCCCGCAGCAGCTCCAGCGACTCCCACCACACGTCATACCAGGCTGCCGCGCCACGCGCATCCCACACCGACAAGAACTCGTCCACCTTCGCGCGCGAGCGACTCGAAAGCGCCCCCAGCGAGCACGAGTTCAGGTAGACCTGCCGCTCGAAGATGGGGAACTCCGAGCGGTAGTGTGCAAGGGGGTGCGCACTGGCGGTGCTTGCGAGGGCCATAGGCGCCAATATACAAGTATGGTGTAGTGGGAGTCAGGGAGTCGTTCGGTCGGGGGCGATGGGCGAGCGACGCACGATCGACACCAGGCTCACAGCCGCCCAGACGCCCTCCAGGACGATAAAGCCAGCACGGCGGTCGGCGATGGCGACGGCCGCGAGCAGCAACGCACCCACTAGATTGAACCAGAGGTAGGCTGCACCGGTACTGGACCAGCGGCGCCGCTGCAACGCAACATAGGCGACGAGGATCAGGGCCGCGCCCAAGAGAGAGGCGACTTGCAGAACCATAGTCATGAGGCTTCGTCCACACTGAGAGGGAGCTGGCTCAAGCTAACCCTGGTGCTCGGGGCGCGCGCCACCATCAACCCGCGTCTGGCACTCGACCTGGTGCGAACGGCATGGGCGTTCCGTGCTCGACACTGGTACCGTCGCTTCCCCTTCCTTCCCATGCCGCCACGAGCCTACCTGCGCTGGAGAATGCACACCGCGTACGGTGACGAGGACGCGGTTCCTCCACCCGAGGATGTGATCCGGTTCGCTCGCTGGCGCCGGGAGGTCATGCATCTGTGACGCCCGAGCGCCGGGCGCATCTGGTGAAGGAGCGGGCTCGCGCCCTGGGTTTCCAGACGGTGGGCGTCGCCGACCTTTCCCCCACGCCCCACGGCGAACAACTCGAGCGGTGGCTCGCCGACGGACTGGCAGGCACGATGGACTACATGCACCGACAGGCGCCGCGCCGCACCGCACCAGCCTCCATCATACCCGGCGCCACGCGCGCTGTGGTCGTCACCCGGAATCACTGCCACCCTGTGGCCCCGGAGCGCGCGGGTACTGGGCGCGTGGCGCGTTACGCGCAGGGGCAGGATTACCATACCGCGCTGCGTAGCCCACTCGACGAGCTCGCCGCCTATGTCCGCTCACTCGGGAACGACGACACCCTTGCCAAGGCCTACGTCGATGCCGGGCCCGTACCGGAGCGGGAGCTTGCGCAGCGTGCGGGCCTCGGCTGGATCGGGAAGAACACCATGCTGATCGACCCGCGGCGTGGGTCGTTCTTCTTCCTCGCGTGCGTGCTCACCGACCTCGAGCTCGCCCTGGATGCGCCTTTCGCGGCGGATCGCTGCGGCAGCTGCACACGCTGCCTCGACGCCTGTCCCACGCACGCCTTCCCCGAGCGGCGCCTGCTCGACAGTCGCCGGTGCATCTCCTACCTGACAATCGAACACCGCGGCGAGATCGATCCGACCATTGCACCGCTGATGGGTGATTGGGTGTTCGGCTGCGACGTGTGCCAGGATGTCTGCCCCTGGAACTTCAAGTTCGCGAGCGAGGCCGACGACCCGCCGCTACAGCACGACCCTGCGCTCGCGTTCCTCGACCTGGACGAGCTTCAAGACATGAGCGCCGCAGAATTCGATCGCCGCTACGGCTGGACCGCTCTCGAGCGGCCCGGAGGAGCGGGGATGCACCGTAATGCACGCCTCGCGGCGGAGAACGTCTCGAGGATGTCGTCGTGACCGATCCCGAGGTGCGGGCCCGCATCGCCCGCATACAACAGCGGCTCGCCGAGGGCCTGGCGGGAACCGATCCGCACCATCGTCTCGCCGGACACCCCGTTACCTACGAGGTGATCGCGGGACAGACGCTGGAGCTCGTGTACGACGAGGTTCAGGGGATCAACGAGTCGGAGATCCAGGGGCTCAAGCGGGTCGTGGGGCAGGAGTGCTTCATCAGCGTGGCGCCGCAGACGGCCGAGACTCTGCGAGTGCGGATCGTGGTATCGCTCAAGTAGGTGATTCACGGGGCGCAGGCTCAGCGCGAGGCCGGGCGCCCACTTCGCTCGCTGCACCGCTGCGCCCGCTTCCCCCCTCCTACGGCCGCACCACCCTCGCCTCTCCACCCCACCGCGCGGCCGTGGCCGGGAAGTCGAGCTGGCTCAGCGAGTCCACGAGCAGCGCCGCGCGGCCCGCGGGATCGGGTGCGACGATTCCCGGGGCGCGCTGGTAGGTAGAGCGCAGCACTGCGTCCTCGACGCGCCCCTCTGCATCGAGCGTCACGCACGCAACGGCACCCCGGTTGTTGGGCTCGCGCATCGAGAACGGGCCGTACGTGAGCAGATTCCCCAGCGAGTAGAGGATCAGCGCGTCGCCCCACCACTCCGAAGCACGCATCACGTGCGGCCCGTGCCCAATTACGACCGATGCCCCGGCATCGACTGCCGCGCGTGCGAACGCGACCGAGTTGCCTCGATTCTCCCCCAGGTAGATCTCCGTCTCGTTGGCCGTGCGCTGCGCCGACGCACCCTCGGCCCCCATATGCATGGTGACCACCACGCGCCGGTACTGCCGCGCGGTCCGCACCACGTGGCGTGTGACCCCAGCGAGATCGCGGGGGTCGGGACCCGCCTGCGCGGTGCTGAAGCCAAGGAACGCAACGCTGTCGCCTCGGCTGGTGACCACGACCGTCGCGAGCGTGTCGACACCCGTCACCGCCACGCCGGCGTCGCCGAGGTATCCCTGCGTTGCTTCGAAGCCGGCGCCGCCCGCATCCATGGCATGGTTGTTGGCCAGATTGCCGATGATGGCTGCGCTGTCGGCGAGCTCGCGAATTGCCACGGCAACGGCGACCGGCTGGCGGAAGGCGTAGCAGTTGCTGGAGCCGGGGCGGCACTTGGGCGGAGCCAGCCCCTCCCCGATTGCACCCTCCACGTTGAGCAGCACGACGTCGGCGTCGGCCACCAGGGGCGCGAGCGGCGCCAGGAGCCAACCGGGGTCGGGAAACGCCGCTACCGACGCACCCAACCTCGCGGTCGCCCGAGTTGCCCACGCCGTATCCAGGTTCGTGCCGAGCACGACGTCGCCACCCGCACAGACGCGTACTGGCTCAGGCGGCGGCTCGGGGCCGGGTGCGATCGGCGGCACCTCTCGAATCTCCTGGACGCTGTCGAAGTCGACGAGGGTGTCCACCTCGATGATCGGCTCGGGCCCGGGCCTTGGCGCGTCCGCCGGCGGGACGGGCTCGTCCTCGAGCGAGTGGCCGCCGCAGGTCACCAGACCCGCCAGGGTAGCCAGGGCGAGGAAGTGGCGGAGGACACGCAACATCACAGCCCCGTCGGGTGATCGATGAATTCCCACGGCAGCCCGAATCGCTCCTGTAGGTGTGCGGCCAATGCCTTCACCCCCACTGTTTCAGTGAGGTAGTGCCCGGCGTAGATGACGTTGACCTCCCACTCTTCGGCGTCGAAGTAGGTGTGGTGTGCGCCCTCGCCGGTGACGTACGCGTCGAGCCCGGCGTCCCGGGCCTGGGCGATCATCCCGCCGCCACCCCCGGTGACGACCCCGACGCGCTGCACATCGCCCGGCCCGGTCGCGATGACGTGGGGCTCCCCACCCACGGCGTCCCGCACCCGACGCACCAGCTCCTCCAGCGTCACACGCATCGAGCCGGCTACTCCGATGACCTGCTCGTGGTACTCCCCGAACGGCTCTTGATCGGCCAGGCCCAACGTACGGGCCAGCACGGCGTTGTTGCCCACGTCGGGATGCATGTCGAGCGGTAGGTGAGCTGAGTACAGGGCGACATCGGCCTCGAGCAGTCGTCGAATGCGGCTGGCGTGCCGACCTACGATCGGCTGCACACCGCCCCAGAAGAGTCCGTGGTGAACGATGAGCAGTCCCGCACCCATCTCGGCCGCTGCATCAATGGTCGCTTGGCACGCGTCCACCGCGACCGCCACTCGGTTCACCGTGCCCCGATTCTCCACTTGAAGACCGTTCACGGCGTTCGGGTCGTCCCCGATGTCGCCGATCCGCAAGTAATCGTCGAGGTAGCTGGCAAGCTCGGCTAGCTGCATGTCCAATTCCCAACCCGGCGTTGGCGGGCTAGTTGACGGTGTCGCGACAGCTCAAGTCCTCGGTCGCGCCTCGCCGCCCCGGGCCACATCGAGTACTGGTGCAATCGAAAACGATAAGTGCGCCTTGGAAAGCGCACTTACATACCGCAATGAACAAGCCACATGACGTGCGGAAGGCGAATCGCCACCCGCACGACTGTCGTCACCGTCAGGCGTAAGGCTGGCGCCGCGAGTCCAGGACCGGCTCCGGGTCCATGGCGGGAGGCGGAGGACTCTCCGGGCGCTTGGCCGCCACCATGGCGCCCTGTTCGAGGGCATTGGGCTCACCCATCTGCACGTTTCCATTGACCTCGCCGCCCTCGTTGACGATGAGCCTCTTGGTCTCGATGTCACCCTGGACCATCGAGTTCTCCTGCACTTCGACGCGGTCGTCCGCGTAGATCGACCCCGTAACACGTCCTCCCACTATAGCCTGACGCGTGTAGACGTCACCCTCGATCACGCCACCCCGCGCAATTAGCACCTCTCGGTCGGCCCGGATGCTCCCAACGACCGTGCCTTCGACCTTCAAGACCCCGTCCGTCGCCAACTCGCCGACGATGCGCATACCGGTGGCGACGATCGAGATGCTCACGTCACGACCGCTCGATCGACCGGTGTCATCGGCACGTGCCATACTCAGGACTCCTCTCTAACCAGTTGTCGAGGGTCTAGCGACTGCCCCTCGTGCAAGACCTCGAAATGTAAGTGCGGGGCGGTCGATCGTCCCGTCGATCCCGACATCGCGATCACCTGGCCGGCGCGGACCGAGTCGTCGGCCTGCACCAGCAGGCGCGACGCGTGACCGTACATGCTCTGATAGCTGTCGGGGTGGCCGATCAGCACAAACAGCCCGTACTCGGGATCCTGCCCGGCCTCCACGATCACGCCCCCGCCGGCCGCCCGAATGGGCGTGCCCAACGGCACGGCAATATCGAGGCCCGAGTGGGCCTCGCTGCCCGAGCCGCTGCCCACGGTCCCCCGGGTGATGATCCCCGGTTCGTTCAGCGGCCAGTGGCTTGGTATGGAAGGACCTTCCTCGTACCTGCCCGAGTCGCCGGGAACGCGGGCCAGGAGCGCGTGAGCCACCGGATCGTCCGACAGCGCGCGCCCCCGGACCGCGACGACGTCGCCCCCGAGCATGGTACGCACCTGGTCATACCGTGACTCCGCCTCCTCCAGCCTGCCGGCCAACTCGTGCACCATCTCATTCTCGGCCCGCAGTCGCTGGACCTCACCCGTGAGCCCCGGCACGCGCGCGGCGGTGCGAGCGATCGGAGCATAGAGGATTGCCGCGAGGACGATCAGCACGAGGAGGGTGCTGCCTCCGATCACAATGAAGCGTGCCAGCCAGAGGGGAAGGCGGATGGAGCGGGACTCCAGATCGCCGTCCCGATGCAGCATGATCGTCACCGATCGGCGCCCAGTCATCCGTCGTACGACTCGCCCAGAATGACCTCCAGAATCCGCTGGAGGTCGTCCGGTGAGTAGAAGTTGATCGTCACCTTGCCGCTCTTGCCGCGTGTTGCCACACGGACGTCAGTTTGCAGCCGGCGACGCAGCGCTTCCTCGACCCGGCGTGCCTCGGGATCCAGCCGTGCGCCCCGGGCTGCACGTGGCCGACGCGCGGCCGCCTTTCCACCCCGCGCCAGCTCCTCCACCTCGCGCACCGAGAGTTCCTGCTCGACGGCGGTCCGCGCCAGTCGTTCGATCTTGTTGCCGTCCTCGAACGCCAGCAACGCCCGCGCATGTCCGACGCTCAGCCGTCCGTCGTGCAACATCTCCTGGACCGACGCCGGGAGCTTGAGGAGTCGCAGCGCGTTCGCGACAGTGGAACGGTCACGACCGACCAACTCACCCACCGCAGCTTGCGATACCCCGAACTCGTCGATGAGGCGTTGGTAGCCGCTGGCTTCATCGATGGGAGACAATGCGTCACGCTGGAGGTTCTCAACGAGCGCGAGGGTGAGCAGGGTCTGATCGTCGACCTCCCGTACCACCGCGCCGATCTCGGTCCAGCCGAGGCGCTGCGCCGCTCGCCATCGGCGCTCGCCAGCCACGAGCTCGTAAGCGCCGTTCGCGGCCGGGCGCGCCACAACAGGCTGCAGCAGACCCGAACGCTGCATCGAATCGGCCAGCTCGACCAGCGCTTCCTCATCGAATGCCTGGCGGGGCTGGTAGGGATTGGGGCGCAACGCCTGGACAGGGAGCTGCGCGAGCGAACCCTCTGCCTTTGCCTCGGCTACGGTCGCCGGGCCGAGGAGGGCCTCCAGCCCGCGACCCAGCCGCCGCTTGTTTCCACTCGTCATGCCAGTGCCCGCGTCATGGGGGTGTCCTCTTCGAGGACGGCAACGCCCGCGTGCGCCTCTGCGGCGCGGCGCATCAACTCTTGTGCGAGTCCCAAGTAGCTCTTCGCGCCCACCGACTGCACGTCGTAGAGCAGGATCGGCTTGCCAAAGCTCGGCGCTTCCGCCAGCCGCACGTTTCGGGGTATGATCGTACGATACACTCTGCGACCGAAGTACTCCTTGGCCTCGGCGGCCACTTGTCGCGAGAGATTGAGCCGCGCGTCATACATCGTGAGCAGCACGCCCTCGATGGCCAGGTTGGCGTTGCAGTTCTGCTGCACGAGCCGCACGGTGTTCAGGAGCTTGGAAAGACCCTCGAGCGCGTAGTACTCACACTGAATTGGAATCAGCACCGAGTCGGCCGCGGTGAGCATGTTCAGCGTGAGGAGACCGAGGGACGGTGGGCAGTCGATCAGAACATACTCGTAGTCGTCGCGCAACTCCGCGATCGTGCGGCGCATGACTGACTCGCGCTCGGCCCAATTGACGAGCTCCACCTCCGCACCCACCAGGTCCTGTGTTGCCGGCACCACGTCGAGCGAGTGCACGTTCACACCACGCCGCACCACGTCTGCCAGAGAGGCGTCGCCGAGCAACGCATCGTACAAGGAGAGCGCGATGCTGTCCCGCTCGATCCCGATCCCGCTGGTGGCGTTGGCCTGGGGGTCCGCGTCGACGAGCAGGGTGCGCCGCTCCGCAGCGGCGAGCGACGCTGCAAGATTGACGGCCGTCGTAGTCTTGCCTACGCCGCCCTTTTGGTTCGCGATGGCGATGACCCTGCCCATACGTCTATAAATGATTGACTATCAATAGGTTACGCAATATTTATGCGCGGGGGAAGCGGCTTCCGGAGCTTGCCGCAGGAGCGTGTCCGGCCAATATACAGGGGTGGTTGACGAGGCGCTACACCCATTCTGCGTTGCGGAAGTGCTGAATCCCTCGGCGGAAAGGGGCCACGAGCCCTGACACATGAGGCGTTTCACGTGAAACGGAATCTCGCAAGGCTCATTCTCGTCGCGATCCTGTCCGGACCTCCGGCGCAGGCTCAACAAGTGGCCGACACCACGTTCATCCCACCGGTCCCCTCCCCCGCCTTCGAATCAGGGACTGGGCCCACCGTCCTGATCGACGAGGCCCACTTCAACTTCCATACAGCGGATGGGCGCTACCTCCCTTTTGCCAGGATCCTGAGGCGGGACGGCTACGTCGTGGTCCCCTCTGGATCCGCCTTCACGAGCCAGCTCCTGGAGGCCGCGGACATCCTCGTCATCTCAAATGCTCTCGCCGAACGAAACGCAGAGGATTGGTCCCTGCCGACCCCCTCGGCCTTCGATTCCAAGGAGATTCAGGCCGTGCTGGTGCCGTTCCCGGGAGCGGCCCAGGAGCTGGCTGCCTTCTTCGGTGTGCTATTCGGTAACGGCTTCGCGATCGGACCGGAGCAGGGCAGGGCGGCCATGATCTTCCGCCGCTCCGAAGGCTCCCTGGCGGATCACCCCGTCACGAACGGTCGTGAGCCCCGCGAGCGGGTCGATTCGGTGGCAACGTTCATGGGACAAGCCTTTCGGGTACCCGCTCGAGCCACCCAGCTTCTGACACTTCCCACTCCGTCGGTCCTCCTCCTCCCCGAGCGTGCATGGCAGTTCTCGGAAACCACACCGAGGATTCGGGCGGACCGCATGGCGCAGGGGGCCCTCCTGCGCCATGGCAACGGTCGCGTCGCCGTCTTTGGAGAGGCCGCCATGTTCAGCGCCCAGATCGATGGCCGTGGTCGCTCCCCCATGGGGATGAACGCACCGGTCGCCTCACAGAACCCTCAGTTCCTCCTCAACCTCATGCACTGGCTCTCCGGCCTTCTCGATGCCGCGCCTTGAGTGGGCTCGGCCGCTTCAGAGACCGCGCCTGGCGCTGCAGCCGTTCCGTGGCACCACCCAGGTTCAACCAGCGGTTTCACGTGAAACAACTGACTGGACCACCAGTGAAGCGGCGCAGCTTGCAACTAGTTGTTATTAAAGGGTTTACGCTGCCGACTGGCGGCGTCTGACGACCTCGAGCACGAGGTTCTGGAGGTCACTCGGCGAGACGCCGGGAATCCTTCCCGCCTGCGCAAGAGACTGGGGCCGCACTCGTTCCAGCTTCTGTCGGGCCTCCGTGCTCAGGCTCCGGAGATCTTCATAGGGCAGGTCTTCGGGCAACCTGAAGTTCGCCATCTGGGTGAGCCTGGCCGCAGCGTGGCGTTCGCGTTCCAGGTACCCGGCGTACTTGAGCTCGATCTCGGCTGACATCCAGATGTCCTCGGAGGGCTCCGGCAGCAATTGAACGCCGCACCGCAAAATGTCCTGCAAAGGGACCTTGGGTCGCCGCGCCAGGTCTGCGACGCGCTGCGGTTCTGCGATCTCGCTCTGCCCAAGCGCCCGTAGTACCTCGTTGGCAACTTCAGGCTCCACCCTTGTGCGCTGCGCCAGCGCCACCAGTTCATCCTCCGCCCGCGTGCGAGCTTCGAGCTCCGCACGCTCGTCGGCTGAGAGCATGCCGAGTTCCGCGGCGAGCGGACCCAGCCGCTTGAGCGCGTTGTCCTGCCGCAGGAGCAACCGAAATTCCGCGCGCGACGTAAACAGTCGATACGGTTCATCCACGCCGCGCGTGACGAGATCGTCCACCAACACACCGACGTATCCGTCGTCCCGTCCCAACACGACCGGCTCGCCATCGCGCACTTTGCGCGCCGCGTTGATGCCAGCCAGGAGCCCCTGAGCCGCGGCTTCCTCGTATCCAGTCGTTCCGTTCACCTGCCCGGCAAAGAACAGACCGTCGATCGCCTTCACCTCCAGCCACGGAGTGAGCTGCTGCGGCGGGTAGTAGTCGTATTCGATGGCGTAGCCGGGCCGCGTCATCCGAACCCGCTCCAACCCGGGCACCGCCCTCAAGAACCGCAGCTGGGTCTCGACAGGGAGCGAGGTAGAGAGCCCGTTGACGTACAACTCCGACGTGTCCAGACCCTCGGGCTCCAGGAACACCTGATGCCGCTCCGCATCGGGGAACTTTACGACCTTGTCTTCGATCGAGGGGCAGTATCGCGGTCCCCGTCCGGCGATTGCGCCCCCGTACAGGGCCGAGCGGTGCATCTCCTCCTGGACGATCTCCTTGAGCTCCGCTCCCGCCCACGTGATCCAGCAGGGACATTGCTCGAGCCTGGGTTCCCGCCCGAAGTGAGAGAACCGGTACTCGGGACTCTCCCCCTCCTGACGCTGCAGCTTCGTGTAGTCCACCGATCGACCGTCAATGCGGGGAGGCGTGCCTGTCTTGAACCGCGCGACGGTAAGCCCAACCACCTCGAGTTGCTCGGCAAGATCCACCGAGGCTGGGTCACCCGCCCTGCCCGCTTCGATCCGCGTATCGGTCCCGACGTGGATCCTCCCTCGAAGGAAGGTCCCGGCCGTGAGCACGACCGTCGACGCGAGGATCTCCTGGCCGCTTGTCGTTACGATGCCACCCACTCGTTCTCCCTCCAGTACGAGCGCCCCTACCGTACCCTGAAGGAGGTCGATTCCCGGCTGGTCTTCCAGCAGCGCGCGCACGGCCCGACGGTAGAGGCCTCGGTCACATTGTGCCCGGGGCGCCCACACCGCGGGACCCTTGGAGCGATTCAGCATGCGGAACTGAATCGTCGCCCGATCGGCCGCCCTGCCGATGACCCCACCGAAGGCATCCACCTCGCGCACGACCGTGCCCTTTGCAATCCCGCCGACGGCCGGGTTGCACGACATCTGGCCGATCGTTTCGAGATTGGCCGTGACGAGCAGCACCCGAGCACCGAGCCGCGCCGCCGCGGTGGCCGCCTCGGAGCCAGCGTGGCCGCCGCCAATCACGATGACGTCGTAGTGGTCCCCCATGAGATCGCAGGAAGATAGAGGGGACCGGTGATGCGGGCTAGCGGGAGCAGCGGACGACCGCACGTGCCGCCTATGGCAACACGGGGAAGGAATCCTGACCAATCGCGAGTGTGTCCGGCAAGTGATAGAGAAAGATGGATCGCCCCACGCGCATCGTCGGCTCGTGTGCTCTCAGCCAGCCAAAGCCGTCATAGGGAGCCCCGTCGGTGTCATCGACCCACAGACGCCATACGCTGGCTGCTACCCATCCTGTCGCCCGTTCGTACGGCTCTAGAGGGCGCAGCTGAGCGTCCACGTGGTGCGGCGGCACAGCCGAACCGAAGTACGCGATCGCCACCTCTCGAATGCCCCGCTGACGCACGACGTTGCCGAGGCGCTGCAGGTCCTGTCCCCAGTCGAGATCGGCGGCGATGAGGATCCGCTCCGGCGCGCCCCTCGCGAGCGCATTGAAGTACGGCAGGTAGTCCGGATGCGCCGCAGCGGACGCACCCACGCTCCAAGCCAGCAGGCCGATCACCACCGCCCGGAATGCGACCTTTCGTGCCCGCAGCCAAGATGCCGCCCCGAATGCAGCTACGATCGCCAGCAGCGGATACACAACCAGGATATGCCGAACCCCGATGTTGATGTTGCTCGTCAGGCTCACGAGCACGATCGCCGCAGCACACACCAGCGGCACCGCATCCTGCCAGCGCCGCTCGGTCCGCACGTGGCGTGTCAGCAACGCCCCGCCAATCCCTACAAGCAGTAGGAATGGAATTGGCGTCTTCACAATGAAGGCCACGGGGAAGTAGTACCACCAGCCGGAGTCCCGCACCTCGCCCAGCAGGTATGAGGTATGTCCCTCGGCGTTGTGCTCGGCCACCGCGCGTACCCCCCGGACCATCTCACTCAGCGGGTACACGGGAAGCGCTGCCAGCCGCTCCACCAGCCCCAGTGTCCCGCCCTCCTCGATCTGCGCCGCTCCTGGTGCGTCGACGAGCGGCCCCAGCGAAAAGCCGTACGCGGCCCAGCTCACGAGGAATGCCATCACGAATGCCACTCCCAGCGAGCGCCGCCCGGTGGGTCCAACGGCCCATGCCCCATGCCACCCACGCCGCTCCACAACCCAACGCAACAGCAGCACAGCAACCACGCACACCGGAAGAAATACAACGGTCGAGAACTTCGTCACGAGCGCGCACCCCGCCGCCAGTCCCAGCAGCACTCCGCGGCGCAGCGTAGGTGCCTCGAGCCACGCGACGAAGGCCAGCACTGCGGCGATCAGCATGACCGTGACTGCCATATCGGTCGTTGCGAGGCCGGCATGGGCCAGGACGTTGGGTGACAGCGTGTACAGCAGCACCGCCACGAGTGCGGTGAGACGATCGAACCTCCGCTGCGTCCAAAGCCACAGCAACACAGCCCCGAGCAGGAAGAAGGGGAGGATTCCAAGGCGCGCCAGCCCGAGCGTTCGGAAGTAGCTCCCCTCGCGATACAGCATGTCGAGGCCTTCGTTCCACATCGACCCGAGGCGCGGCGTGAACCCTCGAATGCCAGCGAGGTATGGCCCGAGCGCCACCGAAACGCGCGCCAGCGGTGGATGCTGCGGCTCGTAGGTGTATTGCCCGAGCTGGAGGAGCTCCATGCCGCACGCCAAGTGCGCCGGCTCATCCCACGTCGCGTTGTAGACACCGTACGTGCCGGCGATGCGCAGCACTGCGATCGCCACGAGCACCACCGCAACGGCATACAGCCGCTCCGGTCGAGCGAGCGAGGCATACCTGTCGCGGATGCTCACGCGGTCAGGTACCGCCGGTAGATCCGTACCGCATCACCGGCGGCGTGCAGGAAGTCCTGGGGGTGCAGCTTGCTGCCGGCCACGTCCTGCCACGAGTGCAGGGGGTACTCTGCGATCAGATCGCGCGTTCGAGAACGCCCTTCGGGACCGGATGCAGCAATCAACCGGGCTATGATCTCCACGTCGAACACCCACCTCGCCACAAACGGCTCGGTGAACAGGCTCCGCACCATGGGTGAGGTCTTGAACAGTTTCGCCCCACATTGCGTGTCGTACACGGGGATTCCGAGCATCAGAGAGATAACGGTCGCGAAGACCCGCCCGAGGTAGTGTCGCACCGGATTGCGCTGAATCTCGCGTCCGAGGAGTTGTACGCGCGAGCCGAACACCATCTCGAGCTCGGGCCGTCCCTCGAACAACTCCCGCATCGGCGCGATCTCGCTCAGCGGCGTGGACAGATCGGCGTCCCAATAGCCGACGTATGCCACCTTGCGCTGGAAGGCACGCTCCACGCCCTGGCGCACCGCCTCGGCCTTCCCCGCGTTCTCGGTCAGCGCCCACACGCTACAGCGCTCCGCTCGCTCGCTCGCCCAATCTCGGAGGATACGCCCGGTGGAGTCCGTGCTGCCATCATCAACGAAGACGAAGCCAGTGTCGCCGTGAGTATCCAGGAACTCGGCAAACACGCTCAGCTTCAGCCGGTCTGCCTCGTTGTAGCACGGAACGACGATGAGCACGTCAGACATGGGGTCACCGTCCCTCGGCTACGGGGTGATCGGGTGCGGTGCCCGCCGGCTTCGTGCGGGGCACCGTGCCCTCGCGCTCCACTCGCAGCACCGCCACCAAGCTGCTTCCGGTACGATACGGCCGGCCCCGCCACCCCTCCAACGCACCCACGAGCGTCCGGCTCTCGCCACCGAAGTAAACGGCCAGCAATCGATTCACCGGACCGGGCGGCACGCGTAGGTCGGTCCCCATCGCTCCGTAGCTGCGGCGCGACAAGCGGGAGAGCCAGCGCGTTACCCTCACAACCGGATACAGACGGGCGTTGAAGTACGACAGCAGTCGCACCGACACCGGCAGGCCTTGCCAGGTCGCCTCAAGCCGCGCCACATCGTAGCGGCGGTAATGACCCAGCGCTTCGTCATGCCCCGACCAGAGATACTCGTGCGCCGGGACGGTGATGAGCACGTATGCGCCTTCGGGGCAGCGGGCGAGCAGGGTGGAGAGCAACAGAAAGTCGTCGGCTACGTGCTCCAGCACGTCCGTGAGCAGATAGGCCTCGGCCCCCGCGTCCACATTCGGCGGCAGGTCCGCCAGCCTGCCGCACCAGAAGCGGGGACCGACAAACTTCGTGCGGGCGAGCTGGATAGCCGTTTCCGCCGTATCGATCCCCACCACGCGGTACTCGTCGGCCAATGCTCCGGCGTTGCCACCGGTGCCACACCCCACGTCCACGACCAGCCGTTCTTCTCCCGGCGGCAGCAGCCGTGCGAGGAGGGCACGCAGTATCCGCCGGCGACCCAGGAACCACCAATGCCTCTCCTCCATCTCTGCGTGGAGCGCAAGTTGGCTGGCATCCATGCTCTCCGCCTCCGCGGTCGTGCCCCGGGGGACCGGACGCCGACTCAGGTCACGTCGTGCGTACCCACCGCGCCAGTTCCTTCAGGTTGGGCCGCTTGCCGTACATCAGTATGCCCACACGGTAGATCCGTGCTGCAATCCACGTCACCAACCAGAGCGCGACGATCAGCAGGCCTATCGAAGCCGCCACCTCCTGGAATGGCACCTGTGCGGCGGCCCAGCGAACGGGCATCGCGATCGGTGAGCTGAAGGGCACCAGCGAGAGTGTGACCGCCAGTCCACTGTCGGGCTGCTGCAGGATCCCAATCAACAGGATCGACGGCAGAACCAGGAGCATCACCACCGGCGTCTGTGCCTGGCGAGCCTCTGCTTCGCTGCTCGACATGGCGGCAACGGCGGCAAACATCGCGGCGTACAGGAAGTACCCCAGCAGGAAGAAGATCACGATGATGGCCAGGGTGGCGGCCGACACGTCAGGCAGGCGGAAGCCCGAGCCCGTCGGAACATCGATCCCGATCACCCCAAGTACGACGTCGCGGTGCCGAATGAGCGCCCAAGCCGACACGCCCCAGATGAGGAACTGGAACAGACCAACGGCCCCCACACCCAGGACCTTCCCTGCCAACAGCTGGAACGGTCGGAGACTCGAGACCAGGACCTCGATAATGCGTGACGTCTTCTCCTCCACCACGGACCCCATCACCTGCACCCCGTAAATGAGGATGGCGATGTAGAGCACGAACCACACGGTGTAGGCAAAGAAGAAGCGTGATTCCCCGGTCTCGTCCGTGAGCTTCCCCCCACGGATACCCACGGTCTTCATCGTCACCGGAATCTGCGCCTGCTGCACCAACTCGGGATCGACGCCGACTTGATCCAACCGCTCCACCAGCACGGCCTGGCGCAGGAGGCGCTGCATCGACTGCATGTCGGACAACGACGAGATGTTCGTGCCTCGGTATTCCGCTCGCCCATCCACCACCGTCTCGTCACTCACCAGGAGATACCCGTCGAGTCGCTTGAGACCCACCTGCTGGGTGAGGGAGTCGGCCGCCACCTCCATGTCCACGACTTCTGCCTGTACCCAGTTGGCGGTCACCCGCTCGGAGGCGTTCAGCCGTTGTGTCAGGTCGAGACCGAAGCCGGACGTGGTCATGTCGACCACCGCGACGACACGGTGCCCACCGCCCCGTTCGGCCAAGAGGATGGGGAGTACGATCGCAGCGGCCATGAGCAGCGGGACCATCACTGTGGAGATAATGAACCACTTGTTACGAACCTTCTCGGTGAACTCCCGGCGAATGACCACCCAGACCTTACGCATCGGCAGCCACCTCCTCCGCCTCCCGCTCCTCACCCACCATGTCAATGAAGATCTTGTGCAGCGTGGGTTCTGCGATCTCGAAACGTCCCACCCGGGCGCCGGTGCTCACGAGCCTGTGCAGCAACTGCTGTGCATCCCCGCCCTCGGCCAGCTCCACTTCGGCGTACTGGCCGTAGTTGTCGGCCTTCGCCACCAGGGTACGATCCTGCAGCAGACTGTCCACTTGTGCGTTCCCCTGTTCCACGGCGACGATGACGTGGCGCCCACCGTGGCTCCGCTTGATCTCGGCGAGCGGGCCGTCGACCACCTGCCGCCCGCGCGCGATGATGCAAACCGAATCGCACAGCCGCTCGGCTTGCTCCATGATGTGTGTGGAGAAGAGCACGGTGGTGCCCGCACGACCGAGCTCCACCACCACATTCTTCATTGTCCGCGTGTTCATCGGATCCAGGCCGGCGAACGGCTCGTCGAGAATGAGCAGCTCGGGTCCGTGTAACACCGTAGAGATGAACTGGACCTTCTGCTGCATTCCTTTGGACAGGTCGTCGACCTTCTTCTGCTCCCAGGCTGCCAGCTCCAGGCGCTCGAGCCAGCGATGCGCCTCGTGTTTGGCGGAACGCCGATCGACCCCCTTGGCTTCCGCCAGGAAGACCAGCAGATCGAACACCTTCATCTTCTTGTAGAGACCCCGCTCCTCGGGCAGATAACCGATCCTGGGCGAGAGGTCGCGTCCCGTGCCCGTGCCACCGAACAAGGCAACACGACCTTCGTCCGGGATGATGATGTTCATGATCATCCGAATGGTGGTGGTCTTCCCGGCTCCGTTGGGGCCGAGGAGTCCATACACCGCTCCCGGAGGAACGGAGAGGGAGAGTTCTCGCACCGCGGTGTGCCCCGCGAACCGCTTGGTGATCCCCTGTATCTCGATGACCGAACCGTTGCCGTCCATGCTATCCCGTCCTCAGTGCCCGCCGTTAGACGAAGGAGGGTGGCCCCGAGTTCCTGCCGCAGCGTAGGATAAGCCCCCTCGAATCCCGAGTCCAATCTCGCCGATTGGGGTGCCGCACGGGAACCACCCCACCCCACAACCGGTTATGTCTGGTCGAAGGAGCAGAGCTGCCATGCAGTCGGAAGATCAGGAGTACTTCGACTACCATCCGGCCCTGGGACGGCGCCTCGACCGGCTCGCCGCGACCGCGCGGACGGCTCCGCCTCACCTCGAGGCCCGAATCCGCGGGACCATCGCGCGAGAATCCACCCGGCGAGGACGGAGACGCCACATTAGCTTCTTCGCGGGCGGCGCGGCGCTGGCCACCGCCACGGTCGCGCTTGCGCTACTGGGCGCTCCAGCCAGCGACTCCCTGGCTCCGCCGTTAGCCCGAGAGGCCCGGCTCGGGCTGGCCAAGCCGGTCGCCATCGAGAGCGCCGACACGGCTGCCTTGGTGGAGTGGTTGCAGTCCGAGGTGGGCTACCATGTTGACATCCCCGCGATCTCGAACGCCGAGTTGGTCGGAGCGACCGTTGCCGAGTTGGGTGACGTCAGAGGCGCCGCGGTCGTGTACGAGTACCGAGGGACCTCGCTCACCTACTTCGCCCTTCCCGCCGGCGAGGTGCTGGGCCGGCCGGTTCCCACCGGCTTGACCACCGTGGCCGCAAACGGCTACGAGGTGGCCCTGTGGACCGAGCAGGGTGCTGCACGCGCTGTGGCGGCGTCGATGCCACGGCAGGTAGTGTTACAGGTGGCCGAAGAGTGCCAAGGGAAGAGCCGCTAGAGGTTTCGCAGCCAGCGCACGAGCAGCCCAGCCGCCAGCACCGCGCAGCCAACCACAATCGTCCACAGGTCGAGCGAAGCCGCTAGCACCACGCAGGCGACCATCCCCACCCCGGGCACCACATTCGGATACAGTTTGTCCTTCGCGGGCATTCTGA
>JBDGXT010000237.1:0-3831 GCA_039584455.1 Gemmatimonadota bacterium | reverse complement strand
GCGGTACTGCCCGGCGCTCCACACCCCTGCCATGACGCTAATGGAGGCGATCGAATCCCCCCTAGCAGGGATTAAGCGGGGTGAGGCAGAGACGGGTACCGTGGCGCGGCTCATTCTCTGCGGCTTGCGCACCTTCGAGCCGTCGGTGTCGCAGGAGCTGGCCCAGGCCGTTGTGGATTACGGCAACGACGGCGTCGTGGCCTTCGATCTCGCTGGCTCCGAGCGCGGGAATCCGGCGGCTGACCACGCCAAGGCGTTTGAGCACGTGCTCTCGCACGGACTGCACTGTACCTGCCATGCCGGTGAAGGGGCGGGCCCTGAATCGATCGACGAGGCGATTCACGTGTGTGGTGCGCAGCGGATCGGGCATGGCACGCACCTGTTCCAGGATCCCGAGCTCGAGGAACAGGTGATCGGGCAGCAAATCCCGCTGGAGGTGTGCATCTCCTCCAACGTGCACACGCACGCGGTCGAGGACGTCGCACAGCACCCGGTGCGTCGCTACATGGACAAAGGGGGCAAGGTCACGCTCAACACCGACAGCCGGTTGATGGACAACACCACGGTAACCGACGAGTACTGGGTCGCGCACGAGCAACTCGGGTTTACCCGGGATGAGCTCGACCGCGTGATCATCAACGGGTTCGAGAGCGCGTTCCTACCCGACGAGCAAAAGGCCGCGCTGCTGGCGCGCGTCACGCTGGAACTCCAGGAGATCGAATGAACGCCTTGTGGCTCCTGCAGGAGCTCGGTCAGCAGCTTGCGCAAACGCGTGAGGGCGTGGAGCAGACTGTCCTCGCACGGCTCGTGGGCGTCGTGGGCATCGCCACGATGATTGTGATCGCTTGGCTGCTCTCCAAGGACCGGCGGCGCGTCAACTGGCGGTTGGTGGGCTCCGGGGTGGCGCTGCAGGTGGTATTCGGCGTCCTCGTGCTCAAGACGGGCGTCGGTCGCGCGCTGTTCAAGGCCGCCAACGCCGTGTTCATCAAGCTGCTGGGCTTCACCGAGGAGGGCGCCCGCTTCATCTTCGGCAACCTCGTCAAGAACAACGTGCCTGTCGGGCCAGTCACCCAGGCGCCTGCGGACATGGCCCCGATACAGTCGGTCGAGATGTGGGCGAACACGGGCTCCTACTTCGCGTTCAGCGTGCTGCCCACGATCATCTTCTTCTCCTCTCTGATGACGGTGCTGTACTACCTCGGGCTGATGCAGCGCATCGTGCAGGGCATCGCGTGGGTCATGCAGCGCACCATGGGGACGTCGGGGGCCGAGACCCTGTCGGTCGCGGGGAACATCTTCGTCGGGCAGACCGAGGCGCCGCTGCTGATCCGTCCGTTCGTCGGGAAGATGACCTACTCCGAGCTCGATACGGTCATGGTGGGCGGCTTCGCTACCATCGCCGGTGGCGTGATGGCCGCCTACGTCGCGATGCTGTCGCCGTACTTCAGCGACATCGCGGGGCACTTGCTCACCGCCAGCGTGATGAACGCCCCGGCCGCGCTGTACATCTCGAAGCTCCTGGTGCCCGAGGTAGACCAACCCGTCACCAAGGGGAAGCTCAAGGTGACGGTGGAGAAAGAGGAGGCGAACGTGATCGACGCGGCCGCGTCGGGGGCGGCGCAAGGCCTCAAGCTGGCGTTCAACGTGGCAGCGATGCTGCTCGCGTTCGTGGCGCTCATCGCAATGGTCAACTTCCTGGTGGGGGGTGTCGCGGGGTTGGTCGGCATCGAGGGACTGACTCTGGAGCGGATATTCGGTTGGGTACTGGCGCCGCTCGCCCTGGTCATGGGCGTGCCGTGGGCCGATGCTGGCACCGTCGGCGCGCTGGTCGGAGTGAAGGTGGTGCTGACCGAATTCATCGCCTACCTCCAGTTGGCCGGCACGATGGCCACGGACGGAGCGATCTCCCCCAAGGGCGCGGTGATCGCCACGTACGCGCTGCTCGGCTTTGCCAACCTCCCTTCCATCGCGATTCAGATCGGCGGCATCGGGGGCATCGCCCCCGAGCGGCGCGGCGATCTCTCGCGCCTCGGGCTCAAGGCCATGATCGGCGGCAACCTGGCAGCGTTCACGTCGGCGAGTCTGGCGGGGCTGTTGGTATGAGACGAGATGACGGACAGCGTGCGTGACGCCGTCGCCGCCCTGCGGGAGCGGCTGGGCGACCGCGAGCCCCGCGTGGCCGTCGTGCTCGGCTCGGGGCTCGCAGGTCTGGGGGAGGCGGTGCCGGCGCCCACTCGCATTCCTTATAAGGAGATCCCCGGCTTTCCCACTCCCCGCGTCGAGGGTCACGCCGGGGAGCTGATCGCGGGCGAGCTGGAAGGGGTGTGCGTGATCCTGCAGAGCGGCCGCTTTCATCTATATGAGGGCCACCCGCCCGACACGGTCGCGATGCCGGTCCGCACCTTCGCGGAGCTCGGTGCCGAGATCCTGATCGTCACCAACGCGGCAGGCGGCCTGCAGCCGGCCTTCCGCATTCCCACACTGATGCTGATCGCCGATCACCTGAACCTCATGTGGCGCAACCCGCTGATCGGCCCGGTGCAGGAGGGCGAGGAGCGCTTCCCCGACATGGCGGTGCCGTACGATGAGGAGCTGCGAGAGCTGGCCAGGGGGGCCGCCAGGCAGGCGGGAATCCGGCTGGAGGAGGGGGTGTACGCCGGGGTGCTGGGGCCCAGCTACGAGACCCCCGCCGAGATCGGGATGCTCGAGCGCGTCGGGGCGGATGCGGTCGGGATGTCCACGGTCCCCGAGGTGGTGGCCGCCCGGGCCCGTGGGGTCCGCGTGCTGGGGATTTCCAGCATCACCAACGCGGCGGCGGGCTTGTCCGGGGAGCCGCTCTCGCACGACGAGGTGCTCGAGTCGGGGCGGCAGCTGGCGGCGGATCTGGAAGTCGTTGTCAGGGGGGTGCTTAGGGGGGTCTGAGCGCGGTGCGGGCTCGTCGCTCTGCCCGGCACCCACCTTCGCGAACTGCCGGGCTGCGTAAGCCTACCCCCGGCTCATCCCTGCCACCGGGGAGAGGCCGCTGGCCCAACCCTTATGCGCCGGGCGCCCGAATGTCCGCTCAGGCGGGTGCCGGGCCTCGCGTCGTCCCACGCTCCCGCCGCTGCCGTAGTCACCTCCCCATGGTTGTGTCTCCTAGACAGCAACGACCCACGAGCTCGGGGGTTGGGTGGACGAACAAGCACTGATCGCCGGCGTCCGCGCCGGAGAGCCACAAGCGGAGCGCGCGCTCTACCACGAGAACGTCGACCGGGTCCACCGGTTGGCGTACCGGATGACCGGCGACGAGGAGCTGGCTCGGGAGTTCACGCAGGATGCGTTCATCCGGGCCTTCGAGAAGATCGACCAGTTCCGGGGTGAGGCGGCGCTTTCCACCTGGCTACGGTCGATCGCGGTGAGTGTGATCCTGAACGGGCTCAGGAAGGTGAAGCGGCTGCGGCAGCGCGAGGTGGGGTTGGACGTGGCCGGGGCGGTCGGAGGGAATCCGAGGCAAGCCGAGCCGGATCTGAAGGTGAAGCTGCGGGGCGCAATCGATGCGCTGCCCGACAAATATCGGATGGTGTTCGTGATGCACGACGTCGAAGGGTACACCCACCAGGAAATCAGCGAGGCGCTGGGCATGCAGCTCGGCACCTCCAAGGCGCAGCTCTCGCGGGCCCGTGCCAAGCTGCGGGAATCGCTCGCGGACTTCGCCGGGGAGTGGGCGTCATGACCGAGGAGAAGTTCCAGGAGTTTCTGCGCGACGCAGCGCAGGACTACCACCGGCCGCCGGAGCCGCCACGGGCAGAGATGTGGCAGGCGATCCGGGCGGCGCAGCGGGCGCAAGAGGCG
>JBDGXT010000236.1:0-3285 GCA_039584455.1 Gemmatimonadota bacterium | reverse complement strand
CGACGACATCGCGCAGGACGTGCTCGTCCGGGTGCACCGGAACCTCGCGAAGTACGGGGCCCGGTCACGATTCACCACCTGGCTGTATCAGGTGACACGCAATGCGGCGCTCGACCAGCGCCGCGGCAGGGAGCGCCGGGAGCGATTAGCGACACATGAGTACCACGACGAGCTGCAACCGGACACGGACCAGTCGGATCGGCTCGACGAGCTGCACCGCTCGAGCGTGGCGGATCTCGTGAAGTCCTTCTTCGAGGAGCTGCCCGAGCGGCAGCGCGAGGTGTTCGACCTCGTCGATCTGCAGGACTGCAAGCCCGTCGAGGTGAGCGAACTGCTCGACATGAACCCGTCGACGGTGCGGGCCCATCTGCTGCGGGCCCGGCGCACGATCCGCAAACGCATCCTGGAGCGTCACCCCGAGATGGCGGAGGAGCACGGCCGATGAACTGCACGGAAGCACGCAAGCTGCTACTCGAAGTCGAGCTGGCCGAGCTGCGCGGTGAGGGCGAGTCCGAGGTGGCCCGTCACATCCGCGAGTGCACACGGTGTCGGGCCACGGCACAAGATGTCGTCGAGCAGGAAGGGGCACTCGCCCAAGTGCTGGCCGGGGTGCGACCCAAGGTCTCGGCCGGCACAGCTGCCGCCGGAGCGGCGGCCGCCAAGGTGCCTCCGCTCGGGCCGCGCTGGAAGCGCCGTTGGACCGCCGTCATTCCGGCCGCCCTCGCGGCCACGATCGCCGGCATCCTGTTGACCAGCAACGGGACACCGCCAACGGTCGTCCCATCAACTACAGAGACTGCCGCTGTCGCGGCGGTACCGGTGGTCGACGCGGCCTCGAGCGAGACGTTCGTCGTATTCAACACCGACAACCCAGACATCGTGGTGGTTTGGCTCTACTAGGACGGAGACAATGATGACCTTCCGCACACTGACCGTTGCTGCCGCCGTAACCATCGTTCTCTCGGCGTGCACCGGCAGCCCCGAGCTCGATACGCGCACGTTCGAGCTGCGGCACATGCAAGCACACACGGCCGAGGCGCTGATCGACCCGTACGTGTACGGCGACCGGCCCGACGCCCCAGGCTCCTACAGCACGACGGGCAACACCATCACCGTGCGCGAGACACCCGACAACCTGGAGAAGATCGAGCGCGTGCTCTGGGAGTACGACCGCCCCAGGCCCACGGTGCGGCTCCACTTCCAGCTGATCGAGGCGAACGGCAGCTCGACGGCCGACCCGGCCATTGCCGAAGTGGAAGCCGAGCTGCGCAAGCTGTTCCGCTACACGGGCTACTCGCTCGTGACGGAGGCGCTGGTCGGGGGCATGGAGGGCAGCCACATCGAGCAGGTCGTGGGCGATGCCCCGCCGGAGGACGGCTGGATCATCACCGCCGCTATCGGCGAGGTACGGATGATCGGCGACTCCGGCTGGGTCTCGATGCGGGTCGGCGTGCGCAACCCGATGCGCGGAGCGTTCGAGACCCAGGTGAACGCGCGGGAGGGGCAGACCCTGGTGGTGGGGAACGCACAGCTGATGCACAGCGGGGGGACGCTGATTCTCACCGTGCGGCCGGAGTTCGTGACCAACTAGGTCGCGCTCGGAGGCGTACTCTCAGATGCCGTACGCACGCAGGGGCTCCGACCGCCGTCGCGGCTGGAGCCCCTTACTCTCTGCCCGTCGGCGCTCAGCGCCGCTCTTCGAAGAACTCCTTCAGCACAGCGCCGCACTCCTCTTCCATGACGCCACCCATGAGTTCGGGCCGGTGGTTGAGCTTGGGATGTCGCAGCACGTCCCCCACGCTGCCCGCCATACCGGCCTTGGGATCGTAGGCGCCGAACACCACGCGGCTCACCCGGGACAGCACGATCGCGCCCGCGCACTGGGCGCACGGCTCCAGCGTGACGCACAGGGTCGCGTCGTCCAGCCGGTCGGTCTCCAGAACCTGCAACGCTCGCTGGATGGCGAGCAACTCGGCGTGCTGCGTGAGGTCGCGCCGCACGATCGTCTCGTTGTGCGCCTGGCCCACCACGTGCCCGCTCACGACGACGGCGGCACCCACCGGCACCTCGCCAGCGGCGCCGCCCGCGCGCGCCTCGTCCAAGGCGGCCTGCATGCCGAGCCGGTCGACGTCGGAGAGTTGGGGTCGTTTGGGACGCATGGGCGACAATGTAGCCGCGGCCGCCACGGAGGCGCTACGGCAACGCGAAGCGCCGCGGCGGCAACGGTGTCCGGTCACGAACCGCTACGCGCCAACCGGCTCGGGTGACGGTTCCGGCGTCGCCTTCCCTACCTCTGCCCCTGGCACCCGCTCGAACTCCAGCTCCTTGCCGTCGGCCGAGCACGCCACCCGCACCAGGTCGCCCTCGGCGTAATCGCCCTCCAGGATCGCCAGCGCCAACGGGTTCTGCACGCGCCGCTGGATCACACGCTTGAGCGGGCGCGCCCCGTAGACCGGATCGTACCCCTCGGCGGTGAGCAACTCCTTCGCCTCCGGCGCAACCTCGATCCCGATACCGCGGTCGGCCACGAGCTGCCGCACCCGCTCGAGCTGGAGGTCGATGATCTGTGCCAGCTCGTCACGTCCGAGCGGGCGGAACACGACGACGTCGTCCACGCGGTTGAGGAACTCGGGCTTGAACGTGTCGCGCAGCGTGTCCAGCACACGTCGCTCCGCCTCGTCCCAGCGATCCGCGCCGAACTCCAGGATCCACTGGGACCCCACGTTCGACGTCATGATGACGACGGCGTTCTTGAAGCTGACCACGTGCCCCTGTCCGTCAGTAAGGCGCCCGTCATCCAGGATCTGGAGCAGCACGTTGAACACGTCGGGGTGTGCCTTCTCGATCTCGTCGAACAGGATCACCGAGTAAGGACGTCGCCGCACCGCCTCGGTGAGCTGGCCACCCTCCTCGTAGCCGATGTAGCCCGGTGGCGCGCCGAGCATGCGTGCCACCGCGTGCTTCTCCATGTACTCCGACATATCGAGCCGCACGAGCGCGCGCTCGTCGTCGAACAGAAACTCCGCCAGGGCCCGCGCGGTCTCGGTCTTCCCCACCCCGGTGGGCCCGAGGAAGATGAAGCTCCCGATCGGGCGGTTGGGATCCTGCAGCCCAGCGCGCGAGCGCCGCACGGCGTTCGCGATGGCCGACACCGCCTCGTCCTGGCCGATCACGCGGCGGTGCAGCTCTGCTTCCAGCTTGGTGAGCCGCTCCCGCTCGGACTCCAGCATGCGACTCACCGGAATGCCGGTCCACTTGGCCACGATCTCGGCCACATCCTCGGAG
>JBDGXT010000235.1:0-3292 GCA_039584455.1 Gemmatimonadota bacterium | reverse complement strand
CGCCCTGGCGTGTGTCGCCCTCATGGGGCTTCCTCAGAGCGTATCCGCCCAGCAGTCGATCTCGCTGCGGTACCGGCCGCAGCCGCGCACGAGGCTTCACACGCTCTGGTGGTCAGAGCTGACGAGCACGATTCGCGAGGGCGCACCGGGTGTGCCGGCGCTCGACAGCATCACTGTAGAGGCCACCACGCTACACAGCTACACCAGCACCGTGGTCGGGACACGCATCACCAGTGCGGTGCTGCAGATCTCACACGACTCGACCCGCGCGCGGTCTCGCGTGCCGGGCGGCGCATGGCGCGATCTGCCGGATGAGCGGGCGCGCAAATCCAGCGCCCGGATTGTGGTGGACGACCGGCTGCGTGTCACCGACGTGGAGGTGCTGAACGAGGATACCCTCACGAATCGGGCGCTGCAGCACTACCGGGCGTTCGGCTCGGGGTTGGAGTTCGCGTTACCCGAAGGGGCGGTGACAGAAGGCGACAGCTGGGCCTCCGACATCGTGGTCGCACTGATGCGCCCCCTGGGGCTCGAGGGCGAAGCCGTGTTGGAGGGGATGCCGGTGGAGCCTGAGGTGCTGGCCCGCTCCACCATCACGCTCGACAGTATGGTGATTCGCCCCACCGATACCCTGGCGTACCTCCGGGTGCAGGGGAGCTTCCTCCCCCCGATGGTGGTCGAGGGAGCTGCCGCGAGTACGCCGCTCGTCGACATCACGGGTGCGTTCGGCGGGAGCTTCATCTGGTCCACCGGGTGGAACGCCTTCGTCTCGGGGGCGCTGCGCACCCGGGCCACGGTGACGATGGAGCGAACCGAAGAGGTGGAGCAGACGGTGCTTGAGGTCACGTTGAGCATGGATCATTCCACGCGCTTCCAGGTGCGTCCGTGACCTTGCGCTTCGCCTTAGTCGCAGTGGCGGTTCTCGCCTTCCCGGCCGGGCTTGCCGCACAGGACAGCCTGTTGCTGCGGTATCGTCCGGTGCCGGGGGTGAAGGTGCATCGGGTGTTCCAGGTACACACGCGCGTCACGGGAGTGGGGGCGACGGGTGAGGCTGCCGGTCCGGCGCGCGAGGCCGCCGACCTCGGAGGCATGACCGAGGTGGCCCTCACCGGTCCCGACGGGGCCCTCATCATGCACCTGGTGTACGACTCGCTCCGCGCACGCCTGCGGGAGGGCGAGGAGGCATGGCGCGAGTACGAGGTGGGCTCACTGGACAGTCTGTGGCTCCAGGTGAAGATGGATTCCCGCATGCACGTCGTCGAAGCCACGGCGGGTGGCGACCGGCCGGGCTCGGGCATGCTCGTGCATTTGTTGACGGGCGTGCCGGGGATGGAGCTCCCGCAGGGCTGGCTTCGCGAGGGGCAGTACTGGAGCTCACGGCTCGAGTTCCCGCTTGGCGAGCTCGTCGGGCACGCGCCGGTGGAGGCGCCGACGGCCCTCCTCGGCGCGCAGACCGACTTCAGGCTCGATTCCCTGACCCCCCGCGCCCAGGATACGCTCGCGTACATCCGCTTCAGCGGCGCCTTCACGCCCACGATCCTGAGACGGCCGGACGGGAGCACCCTCCAGTTCGCCGGAGCGACGACGGGCACGCTCGTGTGGTCCTCGGGGTGGCGTGGCTGGGTTGCGGCGGCGGGGCGGCTCCAAGTAGTGGTCCGGGTGCCTGAGCGGGGTCGCATCAGCCTCGAGACCACCGTGCGCCAATCGGTGCTCCCCTAGCGTGAAGCTCGCCCATCTCGCTGACGTTCACCTCGGCTTCCGGCAGTATCACCGTCTCACCTCCCAGGGGATCAACCAGCGCGAATCGGACGTAGCGGGGTCGTTTCGCCGCACCGTCGACGACCTGATCGAGACCGCGCCCGACGTCATCCTGATCGCAGGGGACCTGTTCAACTCGGTGCGCCCGAGCAACGCCGCGATCCTGCACTCGTTCGGTCAGTTTCGCCGCCTGCGCGCGGCGCTGCCGACGGCGCCCATCGTGATCGTCGCCGGCAACCACGACACCCCCCGTTCCGTGGAGACGGGTACGATCCTGAGGTTGTTCGAGGCGGTGGGCGGAGTGCACGTGGTTGCCGAGCAGTCCCGGGACCTCGTATTCGAGGAGCTCGATCTGAGCGTCACGTGCGTGCCCCATGGCGCGTGGATGGCCGAACCGCGACCCACGCTCATCCCGCCCGACGGTGCCCGGTACCGGGTGGCGGTCACGCACGGAGAGGTGGCTGGAGTGCTCCCGCGTGACGCCGCCGTGGTGGAGTTCGGCGGCGCCCTGATGGAGCCGGACGAGCTCCACGCGGACGAGTGGGACTACGTAGCCCTGGGGCACTACCACGTCGCACACCGGGTACGCGAGAACGCGTGGTACTGCGGCGCGCTGGAGTACGTGAGCACCAACCCGTGGGGTGAGCTGCGCGATGAAGCGCGGGAAGGGCGGCAGGGGGAGAAGGGGTGGCTGCTGGTGGACCTGGCCGACGGTGCGCGCGTGGAGTTTCGGCGGGTGCCCCTCGCGCGCCGCATCATCGATCTCGAGCCGATCCACGCCGCCGGGCTGAGCGCGGCCGATATCGACGCCGCCATCATCGAGCGCGTCGGGGGTATGGATGGTGACGTCGACGACCAGGTCGTGCGACAGCTGGTGCACGACGTGCCCCGTCCGCTGGCGCGCGATCTGGATCATGCGCGTATCCGAGAGCTCAAGGCCCGGGCGCTGCACTATCACCTCGACCTGAGGCGCCCCCAGCTCGAGCGCGAGGTGGGCGTGGGTGCGCCGGGGCCACGCCAGACGTTGAGCGATCTGCTGACGGATTACCTGGGGCGCCGCCCCCTCGACGCCGAAGTCGCCCGCGACCGGCTGGTGGCGCTCGGGCAACGGTACATGGACGAGGTCGAGCAGGCGCTGCGCGAGGAGTAGATGCAGCTGCACCGGCTGAAACTCCTGAACTTCCGGCAGCATGCCGATACCGACGTCGTGTTCGGGTCGGGCATTACGGCCATCATCGGTCCCAACGGGTCGGGGAAGACCACGCTGCTCGAGGCAATTGCGTGGGCCTTCTACGGCAATCCGGCGGCGCGGGGCAGTCGCGAGACCATCCGATGGAATCGGGCGCCCGCGCGCTCCTCGGTGCGGGTCGAGGTGGAGTTCTCACTCGGGGCGCATCAGTTCCGGGTGGTGCGCGGTCTTTACAACGCCGAGCTGTTCCAGGACCGCTCAGACGCGCCCATCGCCAACAGCCAGCAGGAGGTGAGCGCGCGGGTCGAGCGACTGCTGGGGATGACCCGCGACGAGTTCTTCAAC
>JBDGXT010000234.1:0-3304 GCA_039584455.1 Gemmatimonadota bacterium | reverse complement strand
GTGGGCTTGAGCGAGTCGCTCTGCTGGATGAGCTGCGCCAGCGAGTCGGGCATCTGCACGTGCCCGCGGTTGGCGATGAACCGCACGCTGGTGGCGAACACGACCCGCGGGTTGTCGGCGATGAGCGCGCGCGCCGAGTCGTACGATGCCGGACCGGACGCCGGGTAGAGGCGGAACGGGTTCACGGTGTCGCCCAGCCAGCGCAGCTCCCGGATGATCCGGTTGCCTACCCGCAGGTTGGACTCCTCGGCGTAGGTGATCACCGCGGTCCGGCCGCTCGAGGTGCGGAAGGTCGCGAGGTCGCCCTCCTGGACGAGCGTGAGCGCGCGCGCGGCCACATCGTCGGCCAGATCCTGAAACGCCTGTTGTCCTACCACGGCGGGCACGCTGTCGAGCGGGACGGTGCGGCGGTCGAACAACCCGGCCTGGTGCTTGAGGCTCAGCACGCGGTGCACCGAGCGGTCGAGCCGCTTCACCGGGATGCGTCCCGTTTCCACGGCCGCCACCATCGAGTCGATGGCCGTCTGGATGTCGGCCGGCATGAGGATCATGTCGCTGCCGGCGAGGAACGCCCGTACCGCACTCTCCCCCGCTCCGTACTGCTGCACGATGGCGCCCATCGCCATCGCGTCGGTCACGGCGAGCCCCCCGAACCCCAACGAGTCGCGCAGCACCCCGGTGATGATCGCGGGCGAGAGGGTCGCCGGGGTGGCATCGCCCACCAGGCAGGGCAGCGCGACGTGCGCGGTCATCACGGCGGTCACGCCCTCGGCGATGGCGGCGCGGAACGGCACCAGCTCGAGGGAGTCCAGGCGGTCCCAGCAGGCGCGGATCACGGGTACCTGGATGTGGGAGTCGGTGTCGGTGTCGCCGTGGCCCGGGAAGTGCTTGGCCGTGGTGTAGAGGCCGTGTTGCTGGGTGCCGCGCACGTACGCCGCAACCAAGCCTGCGGCGGCCTCCGGATCCTCACCGAAGGAGCGGGTGTTGATGATCGGGTTCTCCGGGTTGTTGTTGACGTCGGCGACCGGGGAGAACGTCAGATGGATGCCGACGGCGTGCGCCTCGAGCGCCGTCACCCGGCCGAGCTCGAAGGCATCTTCCTCCCGGCCCGTCGCGCCGAACGCCATGGCCATGGGAAACTCGGTCCCCCCGACGAGCCGCATCCCGCTGCCCCACTCGAGATCGGCACCGACCAACAGGGGCAGCCGCGCGCGCTGCTGCAGCGCGTTCAGCTTGGCGGCCACCTCCAGCGGCGGGCCGATCGAGATGATGATCCCGCCCACGCCCAGCGAGTCGATCCACACGGCCAGCGTGTCGTACTCGGCGCTCTCGAACGCCGCGTAGTTGCCCAGCAGCCAGGGCATGACGAGCTGGCCCACCTTGTGGCGCACGCTCAGCGTTTCGACCAGGGAGTCGACGGTTATCTTTGCGGGCGCGCGCACGACATCCAAGGGCGGGAGCACCGCGCGGGGATCGGGCACGGCCTCCGGCAGCTGGGCGGGCTCCTGCGCGGCGCGCGAGCAAGCGAGCGTGAGCAACAGCGTGAGGAGAGTGATGGTGCGATGAGGCATGGATTGGCGTTCTGCGCTACGGCGCTCGCGGTTGCGGGTTGTGCCGAGACCCCTCCGGCAGGGCCGCTAGTGCGGCCCGGCATCGAGGTGTTGCTGGAAGACTCCTCGCACCTCCTCGCCGACCGCCGTGTGGGGCTGCTGACCAACCAGACGGGGATCGACCGCTCCGGTACGAGCGACGTTCGGCGGCTGCTCGATGCCGGTGCCCAAGTTACTGCCATTTTCTCCCCCGAGCACGGATACCGCGGCGTGCTCGATGAGGAGCTGATCGCCCACGGGCACGACTCGGCGGCAGGTCTCGCCGTCTTCAGCCTGTATGGGGAGGTGCGGGCGCCGACGCCGGAGATGCTGCAGCATGTCGACGTGCTGCTGGTGGACCTGCAGGACATCGGTGGGCGACCGTACACATACATTTTGACAGCCCTGCGGGTGATGCGGAGCGCCGCGGCCGAGAATGTAGCGGTGCTGGTGCTGGACCGGCCCAACCCGATCGGGGGCGTGCAGGTCCAGGGACCGATCCTCGACACGGCGTTCGCCTCCGACGTGGGCATGCTGCCGGTGGCGCAGCGCCATGGCATGACTCTCGGGGAGCTCGCCCGCTTGGGCAACGACTGGCTGGAAATCGGTGCCGACCTCACGGTGGTGCCGGCCGACGGCTGGGTACGAGGGCTCTGGTTCGATCAGGCCGGGCTTCCCTGGGTGCGACCCTCCCCCAGCATGCCCGACCTGGAGAGTGCGTCGCACTATCCCGGACTCGTGCTGTTCGAGGCCACGAACCTCTCGGTGGGGCGGGGGACGCCAGTGGCGTTCCAGGTCATCGGCGCGCCGTGGCTGGACCCCCTGGGCGTGATCGCCCGCGTTGGGGCGCTGGAGGGGGTGCTCCTGGCCGACACCGTGATCCGACCGGAAGCGCCGCCCGACGGCAAGTATCCTGACGTGACGCTGCCGGCGGTGCGCCTGCTGGTCACCGACCGGGCGACCTACGACCCGGTGACGGCGGCGGTGGCGCTGCTCGAGGCGATCGCGCGACTGCACGGGGATGCGCTGGAGGTGCGGGAGCGACGGTTGGCCCAGCTCATCGGGACCGACCGGGTGTGGCAGGCGATTCGAGCGGGCGTGTCGCTGGAGCAGATCGTGCTGGCGTGGCGGGAGCCGCTCGAGCGGTTCCGGGAGGAACGGGAGCGGTACCTGCTGTATCGCTGAGTTGTGAGGGGGAGAGCGGGCGGGGCGGCTGGCTCCAAGCCCGTCCCCCCGTTATTCTTACCGGTCCGTTACGGTACTACAATGTCATCGCTCATTCCCGGTTTTGTGCGCCGCGGTTTCGAGGCCCTCCTCAGCCCGCTGGTGAACCGCTTGGTGGTCTGGCGGGTCGGTCCCAACGCCATTACCACCGTCGGCACACTGGTCCTCATTGGGTCGGCCGTCGCCTTCGGCTTCGGCAAAGTGAGTCTGGGTGGTGCCCTGCTCCTGCTCTCGGGCGTGTTCGACATGCTGGATGGGCGGGTGGCGCGCAAGAGCGGCGGCGTGACGAAGTTCGGCGCGTTCTACGACTCCACGCTGGACCGGGTCGGGGACGCGGCGCTCTTCACCGGCATTCTCCTCTACTTCGTGTCCGGGGGCGTGCCGCCAGCCTGGATCGTGCCGGCCGCCGCCGTCGCGGCGCTGGCGCTCGGGGCCGGGTTGATCGTGTCGTACGCTCGGGCGCGGGCCGAAGGCCTCGATCTCGAGTGCAA
>JBDGXT010000233.1:0-3310 GCA_039584455.1 Gemmatimonadota bacterium | reverse complement strand
TGGTCTTGGGACGGGCCATGGTCGAAACCTAGACCCGCTCCACCATCCCGACAATCGCACCTGGCCGCCCGGAAACGGCGCTCGTACATTGATCAACGCGTCGTGACCAACCAGCTGCTACTCGCCGAAGATCGTCTCCTGCAGGGACTGGCGGTGGAGGAGCGGGGCCCGAAACGCAACGGGCTCTTCGCCCTCTGGTTGTTCCTGCGCCAGTGCGATGGCCGGCTACCGCCCGGCGAGCTGAGCGAGCCCGCCGACCGCGCCCGACTGGCGCAATTGGAGAAGCGGCTCAGCAGCCTCTCGCTGCCGGCACCGATCCGGCGCGCATTGCCCGGCTCGGTCCGGGAGTTGAAGGACGGTGGGACCGACGGCATCGCCGTGGCCCTGCACCAGCTGGTCGCTCCCACACGGGAGGCCCTGGGGCGCGGCGCCGCCGACGCCGTCGCCCTCGCGGCGCGCTCGGCCCGCGAGGCGGAACACACGAACCAGGGTGGGAAATGAAACAGCGCCGCATCCGTCCCGACTCGCTCACGAACCTGGTCAAGCAGGTGGACGACCTGCCGGCGGGGGAGATCCCGCCCGACACCGTGCCCACCGGTTTCGTCTCCCTCGACCGGGTACTGGGCGGCGGATTCCGGCAGCGCGACCTGGTCGTGCTGGGCGGCGATATCGGCTCGGGCAAGTCGGCGTTAGCGCTCGCGATGGCCGTGCGGGCCGCCACGGCCGGGTATCCGGTGGCGTACCTCTCGGGCGAGATGGACGAGGACCGGCTGATGGAGCGCGCGCTGGCACTCGAGGCACGGGTGCAGATCGACGAGCTGCGTGGCGGCAAGCTCTCCGAAGCGGGGCGCTCGGCAGTGGGCGCGGCGGCGCTGCGGCTCAAGAACGTCCCCCTCAAGGTGTATCCGCTGGTGGGACGGCAGTTCGACGAGGCACTCGAGCCGGCGTGGGACGAGCGTCCGGTGCTCGTGATCGTGGATTATCTCCAGCTGCTCCCGCCCCCGGCGGCACGTATGACGCAGGAGGAGGACACGGCCTTCGCCGTGCGCGCGCTCAAGGGCGTGGCCCTGGATCGCCACCTCGCCTGCCTGGCCGTGGCGCAGCTCCCCAAGCACGTCACGGAGCGCCCCGACCCGCGCCCCACGCTGGACGACTTCGGCGCCCAGGGAGCGGTGAAGCAGCACGCCGACGTGGCGCTGGCGATCTATCGCGAGGAGATGTACAACCCGGGCGGCGGGGTGGAGGGCGCCACGGAACTCATCATCGCCAAGAACCGCAACGGCCCCACCGGGTTCATCGATCTGTACTTCTACCAGCAGTGGATGCGGTTCGAGGACATGCTGGATCCCGGCTAGGGATCCCGTTCTAGAAGCGCAGTAGTCCCACCACGGTCAGCGCGGTCCCGGCCCAGAAGAGGAACATCCACTTGATGAGATCGGCGCGGAGGGCGGCGATGTTGCTGCGGACCTCGGTCCGCGCTTCGCTGAACTCGGTGCGGAGTTCCGCCTTGACCTCGGCGATCCGCTGCTCCAGCAGCGCATCGGCCCTCGCGAAGCCCGCCTCCATCTCGCTGCGCACCTCACCGACCCGCTGCTCTAGCAGGGCAGCGAACTTGGCAAAGTTCTGGTCGTTCAGCTCGCGCAGCTCCGACCGGTAGGTCGCATCCACCAAGTTGAACCCTCCTCCTGCACAGTAGCGCTCGGCAGGAACAGTCACAATGCGTTGCACGAGGGTGCCGGGCTCCGCAGCTGCTAATCGAGCACCGCCTCCGCTTCGATCTCCACCAGCATCGCCGGGTCGATCAACCGGCTCACCTCGACCATCGTCACGGCGGGGCGAACCTCGCCGAAAAACTCCCCGTGCGCCCGGCCTACTTCCTCCCACCGCTCGATGTCCGTGACGAAGATGCGCGTGCGGATCACGTCCTCGCGCCGCGCCCCCAGCTGCTCGAGCGCGGCCACCACGTTCGCGAGGGTCTGCCGCGTCTGGGCACCCGCATCGTCCACGCCCACGACATTGCCCGCGGCGTCCAGTCCCGTGGTACCCGCTACAACCACGACCTGGCCGGCGCGGACGGCCCGGGAGTAGCCAACCACCGATTCCCATTTGGTGCCGGCCGGTACGCGCTCGCGTTCCATATGCCCTCCTCGTGCATGTCGATGTGTGACAGGGCCGGCGACGGTGTGCACGCCTGGCGGCGCGCTACTCGACGGCGGCCCGCGGTTCTTCGAGGGTGCGCTCAGCCGCGGCCTGCGGTACCTCGGGGCTGCGCCCGGGCGTGGCTGGCGGTTCTTCGGAGACGGGTGCGGGCTGCGGGGTCGCCTGGCGCACCCAGACCACCGAGCCGAGGATGACCGCCATGGCCACGAAGGTCTTGAGGGAGACGTGCTCCGACAGCACGACCCAGCCCAACAGCACCGCCACCACCGTGTTCACGTACACGGTGGTCCCCACGAACGCGGGCGGCGCATGGCGCAGCAGGTACACGTAGCTGGTGTACGCCACGATCGATCCCATCACGATCAGGTACAGCACCGCCCCCAATCCCGCGAGCGAGAAGTGGAGCTCCCCCACCTCGCCCGAGACCACTCCCACCACCGCCAGCACGCTGCCGCCGAACAGCATCTGCAGCGCGGAGAAGACCTGCGGGCTGGTCTCGGCCGGGTTGCGCTTCGAGTAGACGGAGCCGAGCGACCAGGAGGCCGCCGCGACGATCACCACCAGGGGGCCGGTCCAGCCGGCCTCGCCGAGTGACGCCGGGTTGCCGCCCACCAGCAGGACCGTGCCGCCGAATCCGATCAGCAATGCCACGAACTGCCGCCAGTTGGGGCGAGCCTCGCTCCCCGGGATGATCGCGTCGAACAGGGCCATCATCAACGCACCGGTGACGATGAGGATCGCCACCGTGCCCGACTCCACCCACTGCTCCGCCCAGATGACACCGCCGTTGCCGATCGCCAGCAGCATGACGCCCACGATCGCCGCCGTGGCCCAGTCCTTGGGACGGGTGGGGAGCCGCCGGCCCAGTGCCAACGCCAGCACGAGCAGGATGATCCCCGCCGTGAGGAACCGGATGCCCCCGAACAGCGCCGGCGGCAAGTGCTGCACTCCGATGCGGATGGCCAGGTAGGTGGACCCCCATACGAGAGCCACCACCACGTATGCTGCCAGTACCCGGCCGGTGAGTGTCATGGTGTGAGCAGCCTAGAAGCGTGCCGTGGTCAGTGCAAGGTGCGCGTTGCTGGGGCTTCGGACGTCCCTATATTTGACGCACCAGCAATCTGCCGTACGCGATCCGCACACGCGACCC